>NZ_DAMBSA010000634.1:0-1516 GCF_032054795.1 Pantoea sp. CTOTU49201 | reverse complement strand
TGCGTCGGTGGTGACGCAGCGGTGATCGACGCCCTCTTTTTCCAGCTGCTGCAGCGTGAAGCGACCAAAGCTGTCGTCGCCGACGCGGCTCACCCAACCGACCTGCAAACCGAGACGCGCCAGGCCAATCGCTACGTTGAGTTCGGCACCGGCGATGCGTTTGACGAAGCCTTCCGCTGCGGCGAGATCGCCGGTTTGCTGGGCGATAAACATCGCCATCGCTTCGCCAATCGTCACCACATCCAGCGTTTTTTGCGTCATCATCGGCTCCTTACGCTGCACGCAGCAGGTCAACGTAATGGCGCGTGACCGCCAGCAAATCCGCGCCTTCCAGCGGGAATTCGATGCCGCGCGGTGCGTCGGTTGGCAGCGCGTTCAGCAGCGAACGCCAGCTATCGTCGGCCTGATCCAGCGCGATAGCGCGGAAAGTCTCACCGTGCGGCACCGCCGTTTTAACGTGAATATAGCTAACGTAGCGGCTGAGTTGCGCAGCGGCCTGTAAACCGTCTTCGCCGGTCCACTGCCAGTTGCCCATATCGAAGGTCATATCCAGCGGCAATGCGGCATCGCAGGCCTGATGGAAGAAGCGCAGCATCGGCGCCAGTTTGCTGTCCGGGGTTTGATCGTTCTCAACCACCAGCGTCACCGTTGAGGCTTTCAACACATCGCGCAGCGTGCTGGCATCGAGTTCCACAAAATGACCGAGCGCCACTTTCAGGCGCTTAGCGCCGATTTGTTCAGCTTCCTGCAGGAACTGCGCCAGACGCGGATTCAGCGCGCCATCATCCAGCCACAGCGCTTCGGGCACGGAATAGCTTGCGCTTAGCTGATGCTGGGAAATCGCATTGCCGAGCGCATGCAGCAGGCAGAGTTCATTTTCGTTGAACAGCTCGCGACGGATTTCGACGCCATCCGCGCCCGCCTGTTTGATCAACGGCAACAGCGCGGCCTGACCACCCAATTCCGCTACTTTCTGCGCGCCGTATGCGGCAGTTACAACAATAATTTCTGGTTTCATCACGTTTCTCCGGGCATGACCACATCCCATTCGTTATAAAAAACCTAAATGGAACCGGTTCCAAAGAGAAGGGGCAGACCGTGAAATTATGATCATGCTCACGAAGTGAGCCATAAAAGGGGAGGTTAGCGCAGCGGCTGGCTGGAGCCGCGCACGATCAGCTCGCCGGAGAAAAGCTGTTCGCTGATCGATTGCTCGCTGCCTTCGATGCGTGCAATGACTTGTTCCAACGCGGCGTAACCAATCTGCCAGGTGGGCTGTTTTAAAGTAGTGATGCCGACGCCCGCCAGCGCCGCCCATTCCAGCTCATCAAAGCCCAGCAGGCCAATCGCTTCGCCCCAGCGCAGCTCAAGACGTTGCAGCGCGCGCGCCACTTGTAAGGTCAGCGCGCCATTGGCGGCAATCACCGCACAGCGTTTATCTGCATGGCGTTGATGGAAATCGCGCAGCTGTTTTTCCAGCGCGTCGGGCTGATGCAGCGCCACTTCGGCATTCTCT
>NZ_DAMBSA010000633.1:0-1518 GCF_032054795.1 Pantoea sp. CTOTU49201 | reverse complement strand
ACCGCGTTAGCGGCGCGAGGACGGCCCGTGACGCAGCAGATGAGTCAGAGCCCGCACCAAATCTAAAGCCCCTCTCTTAACTTACAAGCATTAATCCTTCCATCGCCCCTCATTTAGCTTCAAATCATCTGGTATGGCGATGCGCGTCATAAATACAAAATCACAAATCAATAAAAATAAAACAGCGTTTCATAAATGCATTTGCGATCACTTTTTTCCTTTCAGCCAATCGTTATCTTGCTCGCCATGCCATCTGGCAATTCATAAAACACCTCCCTCTGGCTCAGTTAAGGTGACACCCTTATGCATATCAAACGTGCAATCGATAAGATTCCTGGCGGCATGATGCTGATACCGCTGTTTTTGGGCGCGTTATGTCATACGTTCTCTCCGGGCGCAGGTAAATACTTTGGTTCGTTCACTAATGGGTTGATGACCGGCACCGTACCGATCCTCGCAGTATGGTTCTTCTGCATGGGCGCATCCATCAAACTCAGCGCCACCGGCACGGTGCTGCGTAAATCCGGCACGCTGGTGCTCACCAAGATTGCGGTGGCGTGGGTTGTCGCGGCGATTGCTTCACGTGTAATGCCAGAAAACGGCGTGGAAGTGGGCATGTTTGCCGGACTCTCCACGCTGGCGTTAGTGGCGGCGATGGATATGACCAACGGCGGCTTATATGCTTCCATCATGCAGCAATACGGTTCGAAAGAAGAAGCCGGTGCGTTCGTCTTGATGTCGCTGGAGTCGGGGCCGCTGATGACGATGGTGATCCTCGGCACCGCAGGCATCGCCTCATTCGAGCCGCATGTCTTCGTGGGTGCAGTGCTGCCGTTTATCGTTGGATTTGCGCTCGGAAATCTCGATCCCGAACTGCGCGAGTTCTTTGGCAAAGCGGTACACACGCTAATTCCGTTCTTTGCCTTCGCATTGGGCAACACCATTGATTTGACCGTCATCGCGCAAACCGGCCTGCTGGGAATCATGCTCGGCGTCGCAGTGATCATTGTGACCGGCATTCCGCTGATCATTGCCGATCGCCTGATTGGCGGTGGCGATGGTACGGCGGGGATTGCGGCATCCAGCACCGCCGGTGCAGCGGTGGCTACGCCGGTGTTGATTGCCGAGATGCTGCCACAGTTTAAACCGGTCGCACCGGCTGCCACAGCGCTAGTCGCCACTTCTGTCATTGTCACTTCCGTCATTGTGCCAATCATTACGGCTGTTTATTCACGACGCGTTAAGCGTTCTCATGTTGCCGTGGGACAACGCGCAGCCATCAAGTAAGCCCGCTAATGCTTCCCCGGCCGCTGGTCGGGGATATCTCTGGATTTTGCTTTATAAATCAATCTCTCATTTGGTCTGGCCTCACTCTGGATTACGCTGATGTGGCGTTTAACGCACTACATAAACATAAACAGAGGATGAGACAATGACAGTAATTAACCAACCGACATGCAGACTGTTCACCGAAGTTGGACAAACCACACAGCTCGCGGCCTACTATGAAGAGGGCCG
>NZ_DAMBSA010000632.1:0-1524 GCF_032054795.1 Pantoea sp. CTOTU49201 | reverse complement strand
CGTTACCCGAATAATCCGCGAGCGCCAATCGCTTAGAGGTCAGTTCAGATTTTGAAAATCATAAATGATATCGGACGGTGATAGAGCGCCAAGTCGTAGGGTCGCCATTCATGGCGACCATCATAACGCATTAGCTCTCAGCTACTCATCCAGCAAAATCGCGAATCCGCCATAGATCATGCGTTTGCCATCGAACGGCATATTCTCGCCCATCTCTTTCATGCGCGGATCGGACATCATTTTGCCATTGGCGGCGTCACGCGCTTCTCGCGAGGGATATTCGATCCAGCTGAATACCACCGTTTCGCCCTCTTCGGCTTTTACCGCGCGATAGAAATCGGTCTGCGTGCCTTCAGGCACATCGTCTGCCCAGCACTCGACGATACGCGTGGCGCCAAACTCTTTAAACAGCGGCGCGGCTTTGGCCGCCATGGCACGATAATCCTCCTTATTGGCTTCCGGCACCGCTACGACAAAACCATCAACATACGACATAGCTCGTTACTCCGTCGTGATTTACGCGGTCAGTAATAACCGCCCATTAATTGTACAAATGATGTGCATTACGAGCCGAAACATAGATGGAAAATTGCGCGCTTACTCGCAGATTCTGCGCGAGCCAGGCGATTTACGTTACACTGACGCCTTTGATCGTCACGTCACCGAGAAATCTATGCGCATCACCATTGAACCGGCCGATCAGCCGTTTATTCACCGCTTATTAGGTGAAGAGATTGAGAGTATTGACACCGCATCCACCAATGCCACGTTATTGCAGCAGGCGCTGCACAGTGCACGTCAGCAAAAAAATCACGAAGCCGATCTCGACTGGCGGCGCAACGCGCTGTTTCTGCTGCTTTTTGTGTTTTTATATGCCGCGCTGGGTGCGTCATTAACATTGGATCTCACGCCGCAGGCATCCAGCCATAAAAGTCTCGCTTACGCGCTGGAAGCGGTGCCGGTACTGATCGCCTTCTCCGGTTTATTTGTCTCGCTGCTCTACGTATTTCTCACCCGCAGCGGCGCACGTCGTTTGCGTAATTGGGAACAGGGAATTTTTGTGCTGGAGAAATACAGCGGCGCGAATTTCAGTCGGCAAATTAATGAAATGGGATCACGCACCACCGATTATTCGCAGTCGGCAATTAGCGTTGCGCTGGCGCTGTTTATTTGTGTGACTTGGGTGGTGATGTATAACTATTTCACCTTCACCACCAGCGGCGTGATTGGTAGCGTGATTTCGTTATTCATCACCACCATGACCTACGTGATTCTGGATATTCAACTGCTGAAATCTAATTCATCCATCGCCATTGATGAACCGCTGATTCCGGCTGAAGACGAGAAAGAGAAGCCTTAAAGATCTTCTAGGTGCGACATCCTTGTCGCACCTATTTTGGTTAGAGTTCTTCGCCGTTGCTGGCGATGACCCGGCGATACCAGTCAAAACTCTTCTTCTTCGAGCGGGCAAAATCTCCGCTACCATCATCGTTTTTATTTACGTAGATAAAGCCATAGCGCTTG
>NZ_DAMBSA010000631.1:0-1579 GCF_032054795.1 Pantoea sp. CTOTU49201 | reverse complement strand
TTTCTTACAGGGTTGGATAATCGGTGTAACCTTCCGCGCCGCCGCCGTAGAAGCTCTCAGGGCGCTGCGGATTGAGTGGCGCATCCTGCTGCAAACGAGCAACAAGATCCGGGTTAGCGATAAAGTCGCGACCAAACGCCACTGCGTCAATCAGGCCGCGCGCAATCAGGTCGTCGGCTTTCCTTACGGTGTAGGCACCGGCACCGATGATCACGCCTGGGAACAGCGCACGCACTTTCTCACGGAATGCGTCAGTGTATGGCTGTCCGCCCGCCCAGTCTGGCTCAGAAAGGTGCAGATAGGCGATGCCGCGCTTGCCCAACTCGGCGATGTACCACAACGCCGCTTTCTCTTCTTCCGGGCCATTTTCCAGATTCTGGAAGGCACCGATTGGCGAAACGCGGATACCGATACGATCGGCAGACCAGTTAGCAATCGCCGCATCCACCACTTCCAGCGCGAAACGACCACGTTTCTCAATCGAACCGCCGTACTCATCGCTACGCTGGTTTGAGCCGGGTGCGAGGAACTGATGCATCAGATAACCGTGCGCTGAGTGCAGTTCCAGCAGGTCGAAGTCGGCTTCGCGCGCATTGGCGGCGGCCTGACCAAAATCTTTGACGATTTGCTGAATTTCAGCCACTGACAGCTCGCGCGGTACTGAGGTGTCTTCACGATAGACCGAACCATCCGCAGCGCGCAGGGAAGTGCGCGTACCCGCCGCCAGCGCGGTCGGTGCGACCGGCGCTTTGCCTTCTGGCTGCACGCTATTATGAGAAATGCGGCCGGTGTGCCACAGCTGCACGGCGCTGTGACCGTTAGCGGCATGAATGCCTTCGTTAATCATTTTCCACGCGGCAATTTGCTGCTGTGTGTGCAGGCCCGGCGCACCGGCATAGCCTTTCGCCTGGAAAGAGATCTGGGTGGCTTCGGTGATGATCAAACCGGCACTGGCGCGCTGCTGATAATATTCAGCCATCAGCGGCGTCGGGATATCGCCCGGCTCAATGCTGCGCAGGCGCGTCAACGGGGCCATAAAAATGCGGTTCGGTACGGTAATCGCGCCCACTTTGAGTGGGGAGAACAGCTGCTTACTCGCCATATTGATTGCTCCAGGAAGACCGGTCGTCTAGTAACGACGTTTTTTAAAAATCAGTGACTTATCAGCCACTGTTCGATGGTGTTGAGCGCCAGACTAATCGGACCCGGCTCTCGGGAAATCTTGCTCTGCAAACTGGCTCCGAGCCACAACAGGTAGCAGCGCTGCGCCAGCTGCTGCGGCGTTTGCCCAAACGGCAGCGGCTGCTCAGCGGCTACCTCAGTCAAACAGCGCGTGTAGGCAGCGATGATGGCATTGGCGCCTTGTTGCAGGGCATCGCGCATGGGTTCGGAGAGATCGCACACTTCAGCTGACAATTTCACGCCAAGGCAGCCAACAATATGACCTTGCTCGATAAACAGCCTTTCGCCGTAGCGGAAATGCGCTAACAGGCGTTCGCTCGGCGGTAAACCGGGCAGATTTAGCTGCTGATCAATCTGTTGCTGGAAGTTAGCGAAGTAGCGCTCAATCAGCGCCACG
>NZ_DAMBSA010000630.1:0-1584 GCF_032054795.1 Pantoea sp. CTOTU49201 | reverse complement strand
CAGGGCAAAAACAATTTACAGGCGCCGTGGCTGGGGCTGGCGGGCTTCTTTGCCCTCGCCCTGCTGCTGTCGTTACTGATCTTTATCGGCGAAGCGGTACGCGATGCCTTTGACCCGAGCCGAGGACGCTAAATGAGCCTGTTAACGGTGAATCATCTGGCGGTGGCCTTTCAGGATCGCCGCGTGGTGGACGACATTTCGCTGCACATTGATGCCGGCGAAACGCTGGCGCTGGTGGGCGAATCCGGTTCCGGTAAAAGCGTGACCGCGCTGTCGATCATGCGCTTATTGCCGCAGCCGCCGGTCAACTATCCGCAAGGTGAAATCCTGTTTAACGGCCAGGATATTCTGCAGGCCAGCGAACGCACCCTGCGCGGGCTGCGTGGCAACCAGATGGCGATGATTTTTCAGGAGCCTATGGTGTCACTTAATCCGCTGCACAATGTGGAAAAGCAGCTGTATGAAGTGCTGTCGGTGCATCGCGGGATGCGGCGCGAAGCCGCGCGGGGCGAAATGCTGAGCTGCCTGGATCGCGTCGGTATTCGTAATGCGGCATCGCGTTTGCAGGATTTTCCGCATCAGCTTTCCGGTGGTGAGCGACAGCGCGTGATGATCGCCATGGCGCTGCTAACCCAGCCGAAGCTGCTGATCGCCGATGAACCGACCACCGCGTTGGATGTCACGGTGCAGGCGCAGATTCTGCAACTGCTGCGCGAACTGCAACGTGAACTCAATATGGGCATGCTGTTCATCACCCATAACCTGAATATTGTGCGTCAGCTGGCGCACAGCGTCACGGTGATGCGTAATGGTCGCGGTGTGGAACACAATCGCTGCGATTTGCTGTTTAGCCAACCGCAGCAGCCCTATACGCGCGAGCTAATCGCCGCCGAGCCGGATGGTCAACCTGTGCCGCTGCTGGACCCTAAACCGCTATTGCAGGTGAAGAATCTACAGGTCGGTTTCCCGATCCGTCGTGGATTGCTGCGTCGCACCGTGGCAGAGACGCTGGCGCTCAAGGATCTCAGCTTTACGCTGCGGCGTGGCGAAAGCCTGGGATTGGTCGGCGAATCGGGTTCAGGTAAAAGTACTACGGGCCTGGCACTGCTGCGCTTAATCACCGCGCGCGGGGAGATCTGGTTTGAGGATCAGCCGCTGCATCAGCTGTCGCCAAAGCAGTTGTTGCCGCTGCGCCAGCGCATTCAGGTGGTATTTCAGGATCCCAATTCGTCGCTCAATCCGCGCATGACGGTGCAACAGGTGATTGCAGAAGGCTTAGCGGTGCATCGTCCTGAATTGAGCAATGCGGAGCAGGAAGCCAAGGTGATTGCGGTGATGCAGGAAGTGGGACTCGATGCCGACAGCCGTTCACGTTATCCGGCGGAGTTTTCCGGCGGTCAGCGCCAGCGCATCGCTATCGCCCGCGCGTTGATCCTTGAGCCGCAGCTGATTGTGCTGGATGAACCCACCTCGTCGCTGGACCGCTCGGTGCAGAAGCAAATTCTGACCTTACTGCGCCGTTTGCAGCAGCAGCATCAGCTCGCCTATCTGTTTATCAGTCATGATTTGCAGGTGGTACGCGCG
>NZ_DAMBSA010000629.1:0-1588 GCF_032054795.1 Pantoea sp. CTOTU49201 | reverse complement strand
ATAAATGGTCAGCGGATTTTCCAGCCCGAACGGGCAAACGCCGCCGACCGGATGTCCGGTCCAGTTCACCACTTCATCCACGCTTAACATGCGCGCCTTGGCGCCGAGCGCAGCTTTCAGCTTGCGGTTGTCGAGACGCGCATCGCCGCGCGTGACGATCAGCACGATGGCATCCTTCACTTTCAGCGACAGGGTTTTGGCGATTTGCCCAGGCTGAACGCCATGAACGCGTGCGGCCAGCTCAACGGTGGCGGTGCTTTCCGGCATCTCGATGATGTCGATATCCGGTGCATGTTCGGCAAAGAAGTGCCGTACCGACTCCAGGCTCATTGTTATCTCCGGTAAAAACAGAGCCAAAAAAATGCCACAAGCCTGGAAAAGTGTAAACGGGAGAAAAGGAGAATCTGTAACAGAATGCGCGGGTGCTACACCGCTTTTAACGTGCAGTTACCACAACGTTCTACATCGGGGATGCGATAGCGCTGGCAGCAGCTGCGTCGCTCCATTTCGCCATTGCGCGGGATCATGGTGCGATACAGCGGGTTATCGCTGCCATCGAGCAGGGATTTGCTAAAAAACAGCGCCTGTTCCAGCTGCAAAATCGTCTCTTCCGGCAACTGGTTTTTCAGCTCACCAAGGAACCAGTAAAACGAAAAGCCCATGTTGTTCCAGATGAGCTTCGCATTGATATCACCGTGCTGCGTCATGCCGTTAACCGCCGGAATCAGGCATTGCTGAATCAGGCGATCGATACGCTGCTGGGCATTGAGGTAGCGCGCATCGTCATCTTCCTGCACATCCAGCCAGAAAGCGCACGGATGACCGTTTTCGTGGAACTCAACGTGAATCAGATGCGGCGAGCAGTTTAGCGCACGCGGTTCCTGCAATAACGCCATCATCAGCGGTGGCAGCAGCAGACCAAAATACCATTGCGCCCACAGTGACTGCAGCGGCTTAGCTTCCTGTTGCACATCGGGGTGATCGCGATAGAGATAGTCGCTGTAGCGCTGCGTCAGGCGGCGATAGTGAAGCGGATTGGACCACTCGGCCAGCGTTAACGTCCCGGCGGGTGCCGGTTGGCCGAGCTTGAGGTTGTCCAGCATGTAGCTTCGTTGATCGCGCATCAGATCTTCCAGTGCGCTCGCTAAGCTGCGATCGCTCTGCATAAAGATCAACGGATGTTCGCTAAAGCGATGATCCTGACGCGTGATGATAGCCATGCCGGTCCTGAGTGATAACGGGAATCGAGAGACAAATGATAATCGTTCCCGCCACTTTGAACAACATTTCTGCACATGCGGCAAAGCTTGACGAGGTCTGGGTAGGGGCGCCATTCATGGCGACCAGCAAAACCTTACGCCAGGTTGTCACTCGCCTGCGTCAATTTCGGCAAATCTTCCCACGCTAAAATGGTGTTACGTCCCTGATTTTTCGCCACATACAGCGCGCGGTCGGCATTGGCCACCGCCTGATCAAAATCTTCGTCAAAAATCGGCGCGATTCCCGCGCTAATGGTGACGTGTGTCGACACTTTCTCATTAAAGCGATGCGGAATTTCCAAATCCACAACGTACTGACGAATGCGCTC
>NZ_DAMBSA010000628.1:0-1593 GCF_032054795.1 Pantoea sp. CTOTU49201 | reverse complement strand
GATCATGCAAAAATGGATTTCCGCTTTCTCTATGTTGATAAAACCGCGCTGCTCAGCGTGGGTTACAATCTCGACAGCGGCGCGCTCGATAAAGGCCATTACGATCTCTTCCCCTCCGAAGTGCGCCTGACGCACTATTACGCCATCTCCGCCAATCAGCTGCCGGTAAAAAGCTGGTTCGTGCTGGGCCGCTTGTTCACCCAACTGGATAACAAGCCTGCGGTGATGTCGTGGAGCGGCTCGATGTTTGAGTATCTGATGCCGCATCTGGTGATGCCGGTTTACCCGGATACGCTGCTGGAGAAAATGGCGCTCTCGGCGGTGAAGCAGCAGATCGCTTCCGGCGACGCCGCACAGATTCCGTGGGGCGTTTCCGAATCGGCGTATGCCGCTTTCGATGATAGCCAAAACTATCAATACAAAGCCTTCGGTACCCCCGAGTTAGGGCTAAAACGTGGCCTCAACGATGATCATGTGGTCGCGCCCTACGCCTCGCTGCTAGCGTTGATGGTGCTGCCGCATCAGGCCACCGACAACCTGATGAAGCTGAAGAAAATGGGTGCCTGCGGCAAATACGGTTTCTATGAAGCGCTTGATTTCACCGCACATCGGCTGGCGCGCGGTCAGCAATTTGTCGCGGTAAAAACCTACATGGCGCATCACCAGGGAATGGGTTTTCTGGCGATCTCGCATCTGCTGCATGAAGCGCCGATGGTGGCGCGGTTTATGTCCAGCGCCCGCTTCCAGTCCTCTTATTTACTGCTGCAGGAGCGCGTGCCGGACGACATTGAGCTGTATACGCCGCGTCGTCAGTTCGTTGATACCCGCGAGATCAAGCCACGTTCGGACACGCATGAACTGCGCGAATACAGCGGTTCGGCGGCTCACTTGCCACAGCTGCAGCTGCTGTCGAATGCCAACTATCATGTGATGGTGACGCAATCCGGCACCGGTTACAGCCTGTGGAAAGGATTGGCGTTAACCCGCTGGCGAGCCGATGGCACCAGCAATCAGCACGGCATCTTCTGCTACATCCGCGATCGTCAATCCGGCGAATTGATCAGCCCGACGTTCCAGCCGAGCGGCGATGCGCGGCCACAACACATTGCACGCTTCACCGATGCTGGCGAGGAGTTTGAGTCGCGCGCTGAAACCCTCAGCACCCACACGCAAGTGGTGGTGTCGCCAGAAGATGATGTGGAGATTCGCCGCATCGTCCTCACCAACCATTCACGCCAGCTGCGTGAGATTGATATCACCAGCTATGCGGAAGTGGTGCTCGCCTCCGCCGCCAGCGATATGGCGCATCCGGCGTTCAGTAACCTGTTTGTGCAAACCGAAATTGTTACCGAGCTGGAAGCCATTCTGGCGCATCGCCGCCCGCGTGATGAGAAAACCGAACCGGTGTGGATGTTCCACGCGCTGCTGATTCACGGCACCAGCGAGCGCGATACGCATTATGAAACCGACCGCGCGCAGTTTATTGGTCGCGGCAGGACCCGCGCCGATCCACAAGCTATTACAGCGGAAGGCATACTGAGCGGCAGCGCCGGTGCGGTGCTCGATCCGCTAATGTCGATCCGCCAGAAAATC
>NZ_DAMBSA010000627.1:0-1623 GCF_032054795.1 Pantoea sp. CTOTU49201 | reverse complement strand
AAAATATATTCCCAACCCAGTCGAAACTATATATATTGGTTTGAGTCTATCTGATGAAAATAGATTCATTTTTTTGATTTTTAAACGTCCAAGACATCTACTTTATGGTTAATAGTGTCGTTACTTCGTAACACCAAACCATTTACTGGCTATCTGTGAATATTCGCCGGTGGCGGTGCTGAGATGCAGCCACTGATCAACATACAACTTCCAGCTCATATCATCGCGCGGGATCATGTAGGCCTTCTCGCCGTACTGCATCGGTTTGTCCGGATTGATGGCGCACAGCGTTGGATAATGCTGCTGCTGGAACAGTGCTTCAGACGCATCGGTGATCATCACATCCGCTTTCTTATCCACCAACTGCTGGAAAATCCCCACGTTGTCAGCCAGCTGCAGCGTCGCCTGTGGTAAATGGCTGTGCACGAAGGCTTCGTTGGTGCCGCCCGCCGGTTCGATCACCCGTACGCTGGTTTTATTGATCTGCTCAACCGTCTGGTATTTCGCTTTGTCATCGCAGCGTACCAGCGGGATTTTGCCATCGACGCCGAGCGGCTGAGCGAACCAGGCGATCTGCTGACGCTTAAGCGTGACCGATACGCCGCCCAGCGCGATATCACACTGCTTCGCGACAAAATCATCGCTCAGGGTTTTCCATGTGGTTGGCACCCACTGCACTTTCGCGCCAAGGCTGTTCGCCAGCGATTGCGCCATGCTGATATCCAATCCTTCGTATTGGCCATCGCTGTGCAAATAGCTATATGGCTTGTAATCGCCAGTGGTACAGACTTTTAAGGTCTTGCTCGCGCGGATGTCATCAAGGTGGGATTGCGCCTGAGCAGCGCCGGTCACCAGAAGTAATGCACTCAGTATCGCGGTTTTCATGGTTTCTTCTTTTTAGGGTTGATGTTGGTTTGCACGAGGATTGTTTCATAATCGTCCGCATTATTGCTTTATTAGCAAAAGTGTTGTGATCAATCACGCATTTTTCTCGCTCCTGCGCGCGCGTAGAGTGTGCGGCATCAACCAGAAACGGAGCGGATTAGATGAATTTTTTAATTATCGATGGCGGCAAAACCTTCGCCCATTCGAAAGGCGAGCTGAACCATACCTTAACTGACGTGGCTGCCAGCCAGCTGCGCGATCTTGGCCATCAGGTGCAGGTGACTATTGCCGATAGCGATTACAACGTGGCAGAAGAAGTGCAGAAGTACCTCGACAGCGATGTGGTGATTTATCAGATGCCCGGCTGGTGGATGGGCGAGCCGTGGACGGTGAAAAAGTATATCGATGATGTCTTCACTGAAGGTCACGGTTCACTGTATGCCAGCGATGGGCGCACGCGCAGTGATGCCGGTAAAAAGTACGGTTCTGGCGGCCTGATTCAGGGCAAGAAATACATGCTGTCACTGACCTGGAACGCTCCGCTGGAAGCCTTTAACGATCCCGAGCAGTTCTTTGAAGGCGTCGGCGTGGATGGTTTGTATCTGCACTTCCATAAAGCCAACCAGTTCCTTGGCATGGAAGGTTTGCCGACCTTTATCTGTAACGATGTGATTAAAATGCCTGACGTGCCGCGCGATATCGAACGTTATCGGACTCATCTCAGCGAGATCTTTGCTT
>NZ_DAMBSA010000626.1:0-1624 GCF_032054795.1 Pantoea sp. CTOTU49201 | reverse complement strand
CGCTCGATCTCAACGATAAAGGCGATGCAGCACGTACTGATGAGTTGATGCAGTTGGTCAATTCGCCGCGCGTGGCGCGCTATCCCACCGCATCAGTTCGCGAATTGGTAGCTGGCTTTGATCGCTGTGAGCAGATTCTGTGTAGCGATGGCGGGCAGATGCATCTTGCCGCCGGGCTGCACAAAAAGCAGGTGGTGTTTTTTGGTGATACTAATGCCAGCCTGTGGCATCCGTGGTCGGGTGACTATCGAATTATGCAGACCGCTTCGGGCGAATGTCGCGATGTCTCGCTAGAAACGGTCTGGCAGGCGTGGCAGCAATTACAGCAGCGTTAACGTGACGCCAGCTCAACATATTGACGGCTGATAGCCGTCACATCGTATTGGCTCAACGCCTGTTCATTGATGGCTGGCAGATGGTCGTAAATCTCGACCATCTTGCTGGCTAATGCACCTGCATCGATCTCTGTAAGCATTTGAGGCATGTCGGCTTTCACCAAAATTTCTTCCGGCCCGCCGGGGCAGCGCGTGCTGATTACCGGCGTGCCCAGCATCAATGATTCCACAATCACATTGCCAAAACCTTCGCTATCCGAACTCATCACCATTAAATGCGCGTGTTTGATGTAGGGGAAAGGGTTGGATTGAAAACCGAGAAATAGCACGCGGTCGGCAATATTAAGCGTCTGTGCCAGCTGTTTCGCTGCGGCAATACGTTCATCGGTGCCGGTGCCGAGCAGCACCAGCTTAGCGCGCGAGGCCAGGCCTGATTGTGCAAAGGCTTCCAGCAGACGATCCTGACGTTTTTGCGGATGGATGCGCGCCACGTTAATCAAGTACTCGCTGCCAGCCAGATCGCAGGGTTCATCTGCTCGTGCACGCAACGCATTTAGATCAAACGGATTATTGATAACGGCGGTTTTGGCGGGATGCACATCCATCACATCAACCATGTCATCCAGCACGGCTTGCGAAACAGCGGTGATATTACGACGTTGATAAATACCGGCCATTTTGCGCTTTTTGAACCAATAATTGAGTCCTTTACGATGACCCAAATAGGTTGAAGAGAGCACGCCATGAATACAGAACCACAAGCGCGCCGGGTCAATAGCTTTACTGCGCGCAACGATGCGGTCAGTTTTGTGCAGATTGGAGATGACCAGATCGTACTTACCATGCTGCGCTTCATCCTGACGCAACACTTCATCAAGCTTACTGGCACGGCGGGAAAGTTCGGTCAGTTTACGCCACGGCGCACGGCTTGGTGCGGTGATTACGCGGTATTCCACACCTTCCGGCAGCGCATAGGCGCAGGTCTCATCCAGAGAATAGAGCGTGACATGATGTCCCATTTTATGAATCGATTCGCTCAGGGTTAACACGACTTTTTCCGCGCCGCCGCCCGGTAAACCATCAATAATCATCAAAATGCGCATGTCACGTCCAAATGAGTTGCTGAATAGAGCGCCCTTTATACCGTTAAGGTCCTCGTGACGCTACCCAACACATTTAATCCCAGCTCAACACCACTTTGCCGGATCTTCCCGAACGCATCTCATCAAAGCCTTGCTGGAACTCATCAATGTGATAGCGATGGGTGATGATCGGCGTCAGATCGAGGC
>NZ_DAMBSA010000625.1:0-1629 GCF_032054795.1 Pantoea sp. CTOTU49201 | reverse complement strand
ACTGGCGCGGCAATCAGCATTTGACGCTGCGGATCGACGGCAACAGAACCCCAGTTGAACACACCAATGTTGCCAGGGAAGATCAGCGAACCGCCTTCAGTTGCTGGCGTCCACGGATTGCCATCATAACGCAAGCTACGGAAATCCATGCGGCATGACATCTGGTCAAACGGCGTGATGCCCCACATTGACTTCTCAGTCAACGGCTGCGGGATGAAGTTCAGGCTGGAAACTGGCTGGGTTGCCGCAAATTTCTCACCCGCGACGCCACCTTCGGTGGAGACCTTCACCTGGTTCACCGGATACACCGGCTGGCCAGTAAGACGGTTAAGCACAAACAGGTTGCCGGTTTTGGTCGGCAGGATCACCACAGGCTGCTTCTGACCCTGATAATCGATGTCCACCAGCGAAGGCTGTGACGGATTATCGCGGTCCCACAGATCGTGGTTGGAGCTCTGATAGCGCCATTTAAAGGCACCGGTTTGCAGATCCAGCGCCACCAGCGCATCGCGGAACTTCTCGGTGTTGCTGTTCGGATCGCGTTCAATGCCCACTTCATCCGGTGAAGCGTTACCAAACGGTACGTATACCACGCCGTTTTTCAGGTCAGCACTCAACGTGCCCCACGCTACTGGCGTGTCCTGCGGGTAGTTTTGACCGGCAGCGATTGGTGCGGTGTTTTCCGGATTAGCCGGATCAAAGTTCCACACCAGACGGCCGCTTTGCACGTCGTACGCACGAATCACACCTGACGGGTTGCCGCTGTTGAAGCCGTTATCCATCACGGATCCGCCAACAATCACCAGCTTGCCCGCGACCAGCGGTGCTGCGGTTTGCATCAGCGCATGTGGACGCACTTCACCCATATTGGCGTGCAGATCAACCACACCGTTCTGACCGAAATCAGCGCACGGTTTGCCGGTATCGGCATCCAGCGCAATCAGCTGCGCATCGGTGGTGGCGTTAAAGATACGCTTACGGCAGATAGCCGGATTCGCTGCGCTATCCTGCGCGGCAACCGGGGTTTCTTCGTAGTAGCTTACGCCGCGACAGGTTTGATGCTGCTGCAGGTAAGAGCGATCTTTATTCGGCGTGAATTTCCACTTCACCGCGCCGGTTTCCGGATCAAGCGCGTGCACTTCGTTATGCGGCGTACAGAAGTACAGCATGCCGTTGGCTTTCAGCGGCGTGGCTTCGAAGGTGTATTCGCTGGCATCCGCATCCTGACGCAGATCGCCCGTATGATATGTCCAGGCAACTTCGAGGTTTTTGACGTTCTCTTTGCTGATCTGATTCAGCGATGAGAAACGCAGGCCGTCAGACGAACCACCGTACGCGGTCCAGTCGTTAGCAGCGCCCTGCTCGCTGTTCTGTTCGCGGGCATTGCTGATAGTGCCTTGCTGCGGAATCGGATCGTAGAAGCACAGACCAATCACTACCACAATCATGACAATCACGGTGCCGCCGAGGAAGCCGTGGAAACGGCGTTCGCCGCGATACAGCGGTTTCACCACCCACGGCATCGCCAGCCACAGGCCGATCACGCCGAACAGGTCACCGCGTGGGATCCACTGCCATTTATCAAAACCCACTTCCCAGATAATCCAGGCGAGCGTATTCCACATCAGC
>NZ_DAMBSA010000624.1:0-1637 GCF_032054795.1 Pantoea sp. CTOTU49201 | reverse complement strand
GCGACAATCTCATCGACAATGGTGCGCCCTTGCGCAATGCGCTGCCAGGCGCTGGCGCTCAAACTGAGTTCCGCGTTGTGCCGCGCCACCTGCACCAGCTGTTGCCAGGTTAATGGGCTGTCGCCCCACACGATAGTCATGCTGGCTGCTCCGCGCCGTGATGGCTGGAGATAAACTGCTTAAAGCGCTGCGATCCCTGGTCGCCAAACATCTCTTCCGGCGCGCCCTGACAATCAATGGTGCCCTGATGCATAAACACCACGCGGTTAGAGACATTACGCGCAAAGCCCATTTCGTGCGTCACCACCAGCATGGTGCGCCCCTCTTCGGCCAGGCTGCGCATCACTTTCAGCACTTCGCCCACCAGCTCCGGATCGAGCGCTGAGGTCGGTTCATCGAACAGCATCACTTCCGGATCCATCGCCAGCGCGCGAGCAATCGCTACGCGCTGCTGCTGGCCGCCCGACAGCTGCGCCGGGTAGAAATCTTTGCGATTGAGTAAGCCGACGCGATCCAGCAGCTGCTCCGCCTGGGCGATGCAGCTTTTCTTATCGCGCTTCAGCACATAGTGCGGCCCTTCAATGACGTTTTGCAGCACCGTCATGTGTGACCACAGATTAAAGCTCTGGAACACCATGCCGAGGCGTGAACGCAAACGCTCAATCTGTTTCGGATTGGCCGCCAGCTGATGGCCGCGCGCATGGCGTTTCATCTCAATGGTTTCGCCGCCGACGCTCACCACGCCTGCGTCCGGCGTTTCCAGCAGGTTGATGCAGCGCAGCAAAGTACTTTTCCCCGAGCCGCTGGCACCAAGAATCGAGATGACATCGCCTTTATGCGCCTGCAGCGAAATGCCTTTCAGAACTTCCATCGCGCCAAAGGATTTATGGATATCGGTGGCGGATAAGGTAACGGGTGATGTGGAATGCATATTACTCTCCGGCAAGCGGTTTAACGGCGGGCAACGGCTTTTTTGCGACACGATGCGCCGGGGTCAGACGACGCTCTAACAGCGCGTAAAGCTGGACGATAATAAAGTTGAGAATCAGGTAGATCGCCGCCGCACAGACAAACACTTCCATGGTGCGATAGGTACGCTGAATGATCTGCTGCGCCACGCCGGTCACGTCCCAAACGGTGACGAGGCTGGCGAGCGCGGTGGATTTCACCAGCAAAATCGCTTCGGTGGAGTACGCCGGCAGCGCATAGCGCAGCATGATTGGCGCGATAATGCGGCGCAGCAGCAGCCAGCGCGACATGCCGCAGGCGAGGCCCGCTTCCACTTGTCCGGCTGGCACCGCGAGCAGCGCCCCGCGCAAGATCTCGGCGGTATAAGCTGCTGTACATAGTGACAGCGCCAGTACCGCGCAGATAAAGGGTTCGCGCAGGAACGGCCAGACGAAGCTGTGACGGATCACGCCAAACTGCCCGAGGCCGTAATAGATGAGAAACAGCTGGATCATCAGCGGCGAGCCGCGAAACACCAGAATGTAGCCGCGCGCGAAACCGCTCAGCACGCGCCAGCGGCTCATGCGCAGGGACAAAATACCAATCGCCAGTAGGCCGCCGCAGATAAAGGCGCTGATAAACAGGCCAAGCGTCACCGGCAGCGCGGCGCTCAGCTTGAGGAAGGTATC
>NZ_DAMBSA010000623.1:1223-1646 GCF_032054795.1 Pantoea sp. CTOTU49201 | reverse complement strand
CGCTGAGCAGGAGCGAATCGCCGCCGGTCCGTCAGGAATCGTGAATGAGTGAAGGTACCGCGTAGCGGCGGGTTGGGCTGGCGCAGGGCCCGGGAGTCCAGAGGGCGCGGCCAGGCGCTCTCTGCTCGGTCGCCGCACCAGGGTGCTGCAACTGCCTCAGCACATTGCGAACGAAAGTCGCTCTGTGCTTAACTGATCGGCATTACGCCATTCATGGCGACCATTTACGCCAGCAACTCCTCACTCTGCATCAGCGCAAAAAACGACTCCAGCTCGCGCAGCATCATCGAAGCCGCAATCGAAAGCTGGCGCTGCGGCGCAACACACAGCGACAAGGTAAACGGCTTCAGCACCGTATCGATCAGCGGGATAAACTTCAGTTCGCCGCGCCGATACTCATCAACGATATCCAGCCAGCACATC
>NZ_DAMBSA010000623.1:0-1213 GCF_032054795.1 Pantoea sp. CTOTU49201 | reverse complement strand
TGATCTTAATGCCCGAACTGTTTATTAGCGCTTCCAGCGGATCGGCCAGCATCAGCGGCGCGGCGGGCACGATAAACGGCCAGGATTCGCAATGGCTGAAACGGATCGACTCCAGATTGGCCAGCGGATGCTGGCTGCTCACCACAATGCCCAGGCGTAAATCGGCAAATGACTTCACCAGCAGCTCGCGCGAACTCTGCGGATTGAGCATGATGCCGAAATCCGCATCGCCCGACGTCAACGCATTGGCGATGTGGATGTTGCTCATGGTGGTCAGCGTGAAGGAGATGCCGGGATAGTCGCTTCGAATGCGCTGCAAGATCGAAGAGAAGAAGCCGCGATTAATCGCATCGATGGTGGCGATATGCACATGGCCGTGGCGCAGCCCGCGCAAATCATCCAGCTGGGTACAAACGCGACCAAAATCCCGCTGCCAGTTTTTCGCCGCATTCAGCAGGATTTCACCTGCTGCGGTCATACGTAATCCTGATGGATGGCGCTCGAACAGCGGCATATCCAGCTGTTCCTCGACGCGTAGAATCTGCCGATCAATCGACGACGCTGAGACATGCAGCACATCCGAAGCCTTGCGCAGCGAACCCTGGCGGGCCACTTCAGTGAAATAGAGCAGAAATCGGGAGAAGGCGAACATAAGGGGGTGCTCTCTTTTTTGCAACGCATCATGCGAATTAAACAGATGGACGCTTACACAAGGGCAAAATAATAATCGCTGCCATGATAAAAACAAGGGTTTGCGCGGCCTCGCAGCCGACGACATCCCTGCTCAGGCAGATAGATGATGAAATCCACTTCTCTCGCCGTCACCGTCATCGCAAAGCAGTTCAACGGTGCAGGCAATGTGTTACTGACGTTGGCCAGTCACAACGGCCAGCCGCTGCCGGTTTTCACGCCCGGCGCGCATATTGATGTGCTGATTCCCGACGGCGGTAAACGCCAGTATTCGCTCTGCTCTGCGGCAGCCGATCATTATGAAATCTGCGTGCGTCTGGATCAGTGTTCAACTGGCGGATCGCGCTGGCTGCATCAGCAATTAACCACCGGCGATGAATTAGAGATTTCCGCACCACGCAACCACTTCCCGCTGCCGCATGCCCCGCGCACGTTGCTGTTTGCCGCAGGTATCGGTTTGACGCCGTTGTTGGTGATGGCCGAGACGCTGGCCGCGCGTCAGGCGGATTTTACCCTGCACCTT
>NZ_DAMBSA010000622.1:0-1667 GCF_032054795.1 Pantoea sp. CTOTU49201 | reverse complement strand
CCGGTGTTGATATCGATGCTGGTAACGATCTGGTTGACCGTATTAAAGGCGTAGTGAAAAAAACCCGCCGCCCGGAAGTCATGGGTGGATTGGGCGGATTCGGCGCGCTCTGTGCGCTGCCGCAGAAGTACCGCGAGCCTGTGCTGGTCTCCGGAACCGATGGCGTCGGCACCAAGCTGCGTCTGGCGATGGATCTCAAACGCCATGACAGCATCGGCATCGATCTGGTCGCAATGTGTGTTAACGACCTGATTGTTCAGGGTGCTGAGCCGCTGTTCTTCCTCGATTATTACGCGACCGGCAAGCTGGATGTGGATACCGCTTCATCGGTAATCACCGGCATCGCCGAAGGTTGCTTGCAGTCGGGTTGTGCGCTGGTCGGCGGTGAAACCGCTGAAATGCCAGGCATGTACCACGGCGAAGATTACGACGTGGCGGGTTTCTGCGTCGGCGTGGTGGAAAAATCAGAAATCATTGACGGTTCGAAAGTGCAGGACGGCGACGTGCTGATCGCGCTGGGTTCCAGCGGTCCACACTCGAACGGTTATTCTCTGGTGCGCAAGATTCTTGAAGTCAGCCAGACCGATCCGGCCATTAAACAGCTGGATGGCAAGTCACTGGCCGATCATCTGCTGGCGCCAACCCGTATCTATGTGAAAAACATCCTTAGCCTGATCGAACAGGTTGATGTGCATGCGATTTCGCATCTGACCGGCGGCGGCTTCTGGGAAAACATCCCGCGCGTGCTGCCAGACAACACCCAGGCGGTGCTGGAAGAGAGCAGCTGGCAGTGGCCGTCTGTGTTCAGCTGGCTGCAGCAGGCGGGCAACGTTAGCCGTCACGAAATGTACCGCACCTTTAACTGCGGCGTGGGCATGGTGATTGCGCTGAGCCCGGCAGAAGCCGATAAAGCGGTACAGCTGATGACCGACGCGGGCGAAAAAGCGTGGAAAATCGGTGTGATTAAAGCGTCAGATTCTGAAGAGCGTGTGGTTATCAATCCATGAAGAAACTGGTTGTACTGATCTCCGGCAACGGAAGCAATCTTCAGTCCATCCTCGACGCCTGCGCAAGCGGGCGTATCAACGGCAGCGTCGCTGCCGTTTTCAGTAATAAAGCCAGTGCCTATGGTTTAACGCGCGCGCAGGAAGCCAATGTCCCGTCGCATGCGTTAGCTGCCAGTGATTTTGCCGACCGCGAAGCCTTTGATCGCCAGCTAATGCAGGAGATTGATGCTTACGCGCCGGATCTGGTGGTGCTGGCCGGTTATATGCGCATCCTGAGCAGCGCTTTTGTCGCGCACTATCACGATCGTCTGGTGAATATTCATCCGTCGCTGTTGCCGAAATATCCGGGCTTGCACACGCATCGTCAGGCGTTGGAAAACGGCGACGAAGAGCATGGCACTTCAGTGCACTTTGTCACTGACGAGCTGGATGGCGGACCGATTATTTTGCAGGCGCACGTGCCGGTGTTTGCTGGCGACAGCGAAGACGAAATCAGCGCGCGCGTGCAGCATCAGGAACATGCGATCTATCCGCTGGTGATCAGCTGGTTTGTTGACGGGCGTTTGCAGATGCGTGAGGGTAAAGCGTGGCTGGATGGTCAGCCGTTGCCACCTGAAGGTCATGCCAACGAATAAACGTAAGGTCGCCATTCATGGCGAC
>NZ_DAMBSA010000621.1:0-1686 GCF_032054795.1 Pantoea sp. CTOTU49201 | reverse complement strand
GAATCCTGCCACTGCTGAATCTCTTCAATCACCGTGGTGAACGGGGTAAACGGCGAGGGCGCGGGCGTTGCTCCGGCGCAAAGGGCGGCATAGATCGCCGCGACGCGTTGGGTCAGCGCTTCAAAACTGAAGCCATCCACCAGTAAATGGTGATAGCGCTGATACCACAACCAGCTACCGTCGCCGATACGCATCAGCGCGTGGCGATAGAGCGGTTTGTCACCGTCGGCGGGCAGCTCGGCGGCGAGATCCGCCTGCATCAGTTTGTGCGCCTGGCTGGTGGCATCGGCGCGCTGGCTGAAATCATGCCATTCCGGCGCGACCGGCGCTTGCGCACCGAACCACTGCGCCGGATTGCCATTATCGTCAAGGCCGAAGCGCGCCTGCACAGTATCGGCTTCCGCCATCGCTTGCTGAATGGCGCTGTCCAGCGCCGCCCGATTGATGTCGCCGTGCAGCACGCTGTAGTGCGCCACGGTAAATTGATTGCGCTGCTGCGCAATGCTGTCAGCAATCCAGATGCCGGGCTGCGCCGCGACCAGTGGATAGGCCGCTGAATGGACCTGTTTGAACGTTGCCAAGAGACAATTCCTGTCGAGAAAAACAATTTAAAAAAGAGAAAGTTAAAGAAAATTAATGCGCGGTAGACGACGTCTGTTGCGTCGCTGGCCGCATGTCGTGCCAGTTTGCTTCGATAAACTCAATGGCGGCGCTGCGCGTCAGCGGTCCCGCCACGTTGTGCCAGCCTGCCGGAACCGGGGCAAAAGCCGGCCACAGGCTGTATTGCTGACGCGCGTTGAGCAGCACCAGAAAATCGAGCGCGTCGTTATCAAACGGATTCTGTTGTTCAGACATGGTTATTACCTTTAGAAGGTGAGGTTGTGGGGAGAAAATTGGCCAGCAGCCAGCGGCAGCCGTCGATCAGACCGCCACGCCAGCACAACGCATCGTGCCCTCCGGCGAAGCGGCGAAAATGTAATTCATGGCCTGCGGCTTGCAGCGCCGGGACGATCTGCTGGTTGACGTACACCATGTCTTCCTCGCGATCGCCCACTTCCTGGAAAATATTCAGCTTGCCCGGCGGTAACTCGCCCTGTTGCAGCCGTTCCAGTAACAAACCCGGCGCATGCTGCTCGCGGTTGGCGTAGTCGCGGATGTATTGCAGATGCGGCCACCAGAAGGAGCCCGATTGCGTGAGAATGCGGCCAAAACGCTGTGGCCAGTGCAAACCGGCATACAGCGCGGCGAGTCCGCCGTAGCTTTGCCCGGCCACCAGCGTGCGGTCGGCGTCGCTGCTGAACGCCGCGTGCTGGCGTGCCAGCGGTAACAGTTCCTGCTGCACCGCCTGCCAAAAGGTTTCATTGCACGGCAGTTCGGCTTCGCGATGCTGGCTATCAATCACATCAATAAACAGCCAGCAGGCGGGCGGAAGTTCGCCATCGGCGGTGACCTGATCCAGCGCGCTGAAAATCGGTTGGCCGTACACCCAGTTTTGTCCATCGAGCAGGATCGCCAGCGGACGCTGTTCGGGCTGAGCGGTTGTGCCGGTGCTGTAGAGCCAGACGTTGCGCGTAACGTTGAGCAACGTGCTTTGCCACTGCAGGGTTTGCAGCGTATCTGGCCAGGTTTCCGCCATGCCTGCATCCAGCGCGCGCCAGGCTGATTGATGCGGTGCATCCGGCATGT
>NZ_DAMBSA010000620.1:0-1691 GCF_032054795.1 Pantoea sp. CTOTU49201 | reverse complement strand
CTGAGCAAACTGGCATTGAGCATCAATATGGCAAGGAGTGCGCGCCACTTGAGGGATTTCCACAGTCGATCGCGGATTTCTTTGCGCAAGGCGGTAAAGGTGCCAATGTCACACTGCCTTTTAAACAGCAGGCGTGGGAATTTGCTGATGAGCTCAGCGAGCGCGCAGCATTATCTGGTGCGGTTAACACATTAAAGAAAGATGCGCAGGGCAAGATCTTCGGGGATAACACGGATGGCATCGGCTTGCTAAGTGATCTTGAGCGACTGCAGATGATCCATCCTGGCGATCGAGTTCTGCTGGTTGGCGCCGGTGGTGCTGCGCGTGGCGTGATCCTGCCGCTGCTTTCATTCGGATGTTCGCTGGTGGTGGTGAATCGCACCGTGGAACGCGCCGAGCAGCTGGCAGAGATTTTCCAGCATAGCGGAGATATTAAAGCGGCCAGCTTTGAGCAACTGGCAGATCAGCAATTTGATCTGATCATTAATGCCACCTCAAGCGGTGTTGATGGCAAAGTTCCGGCGTTGGCCACATCGCTAATTCATGCGCAAACGCGGTGCTACGACATGTTTTATCAACAAGGTTTGACGCCATTCTTAGTGTGGTGCCAGCAGCAGGGCGCGCAGCAGCTTGCGGACGGTGTTGGCATGCTAGTGGGGCAGGCCGCTCATGCTTTCCATCTATGGCATGGCGTGATGCCAGAGATCACGCCAGTGATTGCCAAACTAAAGCAATCGATGCAGCAGGGTTAAGGTTGGCGATCAGGGATAAGTTTGGTTTTCCTGATTGAGATATTCATTCTTCCAACCCACATAGTTGTTGGACGAATAAAGCAGCCCGGCAATCTCCGCTTCACTGAGCAGGCGCACTTGTTTAACCGGGCTGCCTAAATACAGGTAGCCACTTTCCAGCCGTTTACCCGGCGGCACCAAACTGCCAGCGCCAATCATCACATCATCTTCAACGATCACGCCGTCCAGTAGAATGGATCCCATACCAACCAATACGCGATTGCCGATAGTACAGCCGTGCAGCATCGCCTTATGCCCTACTGTGACATCTTCGCCGACAATCAGCGGATAACCTTCGGGATTGCTGGTGGACTTGTGAGTGACGTGCAGAACGCTGCCATCCTGAATATTGCTTCTTTTACCTATCACCACTTTATTGACGTCACCGCGAATCGCAACCAGCGGCCAGATGCTGACGTCATCGGCAAGTTGTACTTCACCCACCACCACGCTGCTGCTATCGATCATCACGCGATCGCCTTGTTGCGGAAAATGGTTCTTATAAGGTCGTAGGGCTGTAGACATGATCTTCTCCTTTTACGTTTTTACCCAAGCCTGCGGCTTAATAGGCGGATAAACAAGATGATTTTTGAGCGGATCGCTTGCGATCGCAGCGAAAAGAGTGAAAACTCGCCAGTCGATTAAAAAGATCGAAAAAAGGGGTTGTGCAAAAAATTCGGATCCCTATAATGCGCCACCACTGAGACGGCAAAGCGGCAACGCAGACGGCTCAGCAGGGAGTGAAGAAATTCATCCCGCCGGATGAAAACGCTGAAAAAAGTGTTTGACTCCGAAAGAGGAAAGCGTAATATACGCCACCTCGCGACAGACGGTTCAGCCGCTGCTCGCAACGCTCTTTAACAATTTATCAGACAATCTGTGTGGGCACTCGCAGGATTG
>NZ_DAMBSA010000619.1:0-1695 GCF_032054795.1 Pantoea sp. CTOTU49201 | reverse complement strand
AGTCAAAAGATTCCAGATCGCTAATTAGTTGATCCTGCGCACAAAACCGTGAATTAATTAGCGCGGTAAAAGAAGAAAACGTTTGCGCAGCTGACATCTGACGAATTTTAGCGCGATTCGATACATTATTTGCCAGATAAATAGGTCGCCATAAGTGCAATGCGTGGAAATGAAAGACGCAAAAATCGGCATTTAAGGCGTTTAGACAGCGCGTTAACTTTGCTGTAACCTCCTTTTTTCCCTGAAAGGACGTAGTCATGATGAAGTCGATTCGTGTTGCCCTGATTGGCGATTACCGTGCTGATGCCGTTGCGCATCAAGCCATCCCTCCCGCCGTACAACTCGCTGCAAAAACCCTTTCCCTTAACGTTAGCGCCGACTGGATTGCCACTCCCGAGCTCGACCAGCACAACCTCAATGATTACCAGGCGATTTGGCTGGTGCCGGGAAGTCCTTATCGCAATGACGTGGGCGTGTTTGCTGCTATTCGCTGGGCGCGGGAATGCGGTAAGCCATTTTTGGGTTCGTGTGGCGGATTCCAGTACGCCATCGTGGAGTACGCGCGCAATGTGCTGGGCTGGGAAGATGCGGCGCATGCGGAAACCGATGCCAGCGGTCGCTGGGTGATTGCGCCGCTGGCGTGTTCACTGGTGGAACAGCGCGGAAGCGTCACCTTCCAGCCGGGTTCACGTATTGCAAAGGCTTACGGCGCATTGCAGAGCGATGAGGGTTACCACTGCAACTTTGGCGTTAACGCAGAGTTCAGCGCAGCGCTGGCGACGCAGAATCTGCAGATCACTTCCTGGGATTTGGACGGCGACGTGCGCGGCATTGAATTGACCGATCACCCGTTCTTTGTTGCCACCTTGTTCCAGTCCGAACGTGCAGCGTTACAAAACCGGCTTTCGCCGCTGGTAGTCGCGTGGCTGCAAGCCGCCGCAGGTTAAACACGCATCTCGTAGGGTCGCCATTCATGGCGACCTCTATCAACTGATCTGCAACAACGGCTTACGCTCTCGTCCCGATTGGTGATAGGACTGAATAGCCTCACGCCAGTGCGCCAGCGGGAAAATCTCCACTTCGCCACACTCACTGGCACGCAACAGCGGCCAGAGCTCACTGAACAACGATTGCCAATCCTGATGCGCTAAATCCTCCAGCGTTTGCCGGACGTGGAACCAGTGCAGCGCCGGACGTGGCGCATTAACTCGCACCGGCTTGCCGCTCAGCACGCCATAAGCAATGAATTCAGCGTCGGGAGATAATGATTGCCAAATCAACTGGCCGATTTCGCCGCCCACGGCATCAAAAACCAGATCACACTGCTGCGCGGCAGCAGCAATCTCGGCCCGCTGCGTTTCAGCCAGCGCAGCGATGCCCAATTGCTGCAAGCGTGCGCCATGCTGCGGCGCACGATGAATCGCAGTGATGCTGCTCGTGCCCATCTGTCGCGCCCACTGCGCCAGTAACAGGGCACAAGCGGAACCGCCAGCCGTGATCAACACGCGCTTACCGGCTGGCGACCACTGTTTGAGCATCAGCAACGCCGCCAGTGGATTGATATAGGCGCGTGCCGCCAGCGTGGTGCTGATATCGGGCGGAACCGGCACCGCAATCAGCGGATCGCAATCGACATAACGTTGCCAGGTGCCGACGCCGCGCAGCGGCAGCACGCGCTGGCCAAGCAAATGGCTA
>NZ_DAMBSA010000618.1:0-1697 GCF_032054795.1 Pantoea sp. CTOTU49201 | reverse complement strand
CAAGCCCTGCAAATGGCAAACCATGCTGGCATCACGCAGCTGCACCGCCGAGATATTGACGCTAAGCGGGATATTAATGCCCTGCTTCTGCCAGCCGGCCAGAATGCGGCAGGCCTCTTCAAACACCCAGCGGCCAATGGCCGAAATCACACCAATCTCTTCGGCGCTGGCAATAAACTCTTCTGACAATCCGTAGCTGCCATCCGGCATGCGCATGCGCAACAGCGCTTCGGCACCGGCCAGTTCGCCGGTTTCCATATTGATTTGCGGCTGCAGATAGAGGGCAAACTGCTCGTCCTGTAAACCTTGCAAGATGTCGTGCTCCTGCGTTAAACGCTTCTGCGCCCGCTCGGTGAGCGCCGGGTCGAAGAACAGAATCTGGTTTTTGCCTTGATGGCGCGCCGACATCATCGCCGAAGTCGCGCGATCGAGCTGTTCGCTGGCCGAAATGCTGTTCTCTTCGTGCAGCGCCAGACCAATGCTAGCGTTCGGACGCAGTTGCAGCTGTTGCAGGTTCACTGGCTGATTGATGCGAATCATCAGGGTACGCGCCAGGCGCATGGCACGGAACGGATTGTGCGCGCGCTTCATCAGCAACGCGAAGTCGCTGGGGCCGGTTTGTGCCAGCAGCGAGTGATCGTCGACGGTGCTGCGAATCTTTTCCACCAGCGTCAGCATCAGCGTATCGCGCTGTTCATCGCTCAGTACGCCGTTGGCTTCCTGCAGCGTTTCAATGCGAATCACCATCAAGCCCCACGCCTGACGATTGTGGCGATGGCTCATGTGCTGTTCGAGTAGCGCAAGGAACAACGCGCGATTGGGCAGGTCCGTCACGGCGAAATGGGTGGTCATGCGGCTCATTTCGTCGTGAATCGACTCCAGCACCTGCTGATTGCGGTTGTAGCTGCGGATCAGCATGCCGATTTCATCATCACGATGGTTATGCGGCAGCTTCATTTTATGAGTCAGAATCGCCTGCGGCGGCAGCTCCTGCAAATCACGCGAAATGTCGCGCAGCGGATGCACAATCAAGCGGTTGATACACCAGCTGATGGCGATCGAGAGGATCAGCGCCAGCAGCAGATAGGTAGTGATCATGGTCGACAAGGTGCTGAGCAGGAACTGATAAACGCGCGAGGAGTCGGCCTGCAATACCAGATAGGCAATCGGCTTCGGCAAGCCCGATCGCTCCACGGAATAGAGCGGCAGCGTGATTTGTACCGGCAGCTCAAACAGGCGCGCGACCCAGCGTGGCACCGGTTTTTCCGGCGCGAAATCGGCATGCAGCGCCTGGAAGGCATTCGGCAACACCACATCGGCACGCGATAAAATACCGGCCGGTTTTAGGGTATTGAGGATGCGTTCGGCTTGCGGAATATCGGCTTTAAGTACCGCTTCAGAGAGCGGCTGACGCACAGTGTGCGCCACATTTTCCATTTGCTGGGCGTAGTCAATCCTGCGCTGCTGCACAAAGTGAAAGAGCTGGATGACAATAAAGATGCAGATGGTCACCATCGCCACGGCGGAAACCGTCGCCATCTGCTTTATCGTTAGAGAACGACTGACGCGCAACAAAACTTCTCCAGGCCACCAAAGGCGTGTAATGAGATGAAATTCGCAGCGAGTATATCCCAGGTCACGCGTTTTTTTCGCCGGGATAAAGGCGAAAAATAGGCAAGTTGAGTTATTTATGAAGT
>NZ_DAMBSA010000617.1:0-1792 GCF_032054795.1 Pantoea sp. CTOTU49201 | reverse complement strand
CGGCGGTTAAGTGCCTGAATTTTCAGCACTGCGTAACCAATGATTTCTTCATCATCAACCTGATGTTCATCCACGCTGTCGGTGAAGTCGGCCAGCAGCGCAAAGGTGATGTTGTCGAGCGCGTTACCGAGATAGCTGGTTTCCAATGAGCGCAGCAGCGTATCGGTGCCGTGTTTGCTGCTGATCAAACAGGGAATCACCACCAAAGTGCGATCGCCATCCGGCACCGCCAGCTCGTAATCGAGTCGCGGAAGGGGAACAGGATGGCGGGTGCGGGTTGTCACTTCGCTGAGCAGTTGTAAGGCGAGCTGGCTGCTGATAATGATCACCGCCGGTACCAGCAACAGCCACAGCACCACCGACATACCGGCCTGATGGGTGAAAAACAGCGCTTCGGCGCTGAAGGCGGTGGTCAATAAGGTGAGGCTACCAAGCCAGGAGAGCAGCGGCGTTTGGCTGAGATGGTGACGCGCCTGATTGAGCCAGGAACGGCGCGGCTTTAGCTGTTGCTCAAGCTGCGCGCGCCCTTTATCCAGCAAAAAGTAACCAATATGCTGGTGGCGCGGCGGCAATTTGGGCTGACGGCTCAATGCCAGCACATGATTGGCCACGCTAAGCTCGTCGAAGTCGCTCTGACGCGCCAGCTCTTCCACCACGTGTCGATACTGATCGCGGCTGTCAAAATGCATCTGCGGATAAATGCCAGCCGGATCCTGTACCAGCACCTGCTCCACCAAGCTCAGCGATTCCACCAAATCCTGCCAGTTGATTTCGCCAAGCTGGCGCAATCCGGCAATGCTGTTGCTGACCGATAGCTGGCTCAGTGCCAGTTGACGGTTAAATTGTTCAATCACATCTGCGGTATTACGCCCGGTATTCAGCAGATGTTGCTCCACCCACGTCAACGCCAACGAGTGATTCTGCCCATTGAGTTTGCGCGCCAGTTCGGCGACAAACGCGCCGGAAAGCTGGCTGTTTTTGTGCGCCATATCGGCAATCACCTGGATCACCCGTGTGGCGTCTTTGGCAGAGTGATGAACGATCTCATTAATCCACGCTTCGGCCTGGCTGCGCTCATGATGGATCTCGGCAACGCCTTGCGCAATGCGAGCGAGGTTATCGAGCAGCGCAAAGCGCAGCATGGCGGGAAGCGCCCAAAGCTCACCCATTAACAGCGGTGTCACGCGCTGATAGGCGTGAATAAAGGTCGCCAGCACCGCCGATTCCAAACGGCCGTCGCTGTGGCTGATCATCTCATCAGCAATCGCCTGAATACGTAACGCGTGGGCGGGCTCTTCAAGCGCGGGTAAACCCTGTCCAAATTTAGTCGGCAACAGATGGCGTACCATGCGAATTTGTTCTTCGATGATATAAAAATTATCTAAAAGCCATTCGCCAGCCGGTGTCAGATTACGCTTATCACCGGTACTTAATATTTCCGCGCTTTTTATCAGCGCCTGTTCGTTTTCAGTCAGCCGCTGCAATAATTTATAGCTTTTTTTGGCGTCAGAAAGATGATGCGTCTTTGCCAGTCGCTCGCCATATATTGCCATTTGCTGTTCGGAAAAAACGTCTGGCCGGTTTGCCTGGTAAATTCCGCTTTCAGGTAGAAATTCAAAAATAGTGCGTGCCGTTGCTGGAAGCGCACTACTGTTGGTGATTGACCCGGTGGGGGTTTTATTTTTCATAATGGCGTCGCAAAAAATCCAGTGGATTATAAAAGTCAGCACTATCAACAGGAAGATTGACGGTATAAGAGTGGGCGAGGAAAAAGTTCTGTCTTTATTGAGTA
>NZ_DAMBSA010000616.1:0-1798 GCF_032054795.1 Pantoea sp. CTOTU49201 | reverse complement strand
ATGCCCGTCAGGCTTATCTGACGGGCATTTTTTTGCTGTTGTTTTCTAAGCGCTCCCAGCTCCATACTGCACTTCTTTGCCAGCCCCTGAATGGTCGATTTCAGCCCAGTAAAAGGAGATGAAGTGATACACCACAATCAATATGGTCAGCCCATCGGTTTTGCGTTACCCGACTGGCAGCCCGCCACCTTCCCGCCCGCCGTTATTCTCACTGGCCGTTTTTGCCATCTGACACCGCTTCAACTCAGTCACGCGCCCGCCCTTTTTGCCGCCTTTTCACTGGCAGCCGACGATCGCGACTGGACCTGGCTCGGCGCATCGCAGCCGCAATCGTTAGCTGAGATGACCGGCTGGGTCGCCAACAAAATCGGCGACAGTGGATTAGTCAGTTATGCGGTGATCGATCAGGTTAAGCAGCAAGCGGTTGGCGCGGTCTGTTTCACCAATATCGAGATGCAGAATGGCGCGATTGAGATTGGTCATGTCACCTGGTCGCCGCTGATGCAGCGCAACGTGTTGGGCAGTGAAGCAATATATCTGCTGTTGCAGCAGGCCTTCACGCTCGGTTATCGCCGCATTGCATGGCGTTGTGATTCCCTTAATCTGGCTTCACGACGCGCAGCAGAGCGTATCGGCTTTACCTTTGAAGGCCGCTTTCGTCAGGCGATGACGCGTAAACAGCGCAATCGCGATACCGATTGGTTATCGATCATTGATAGCGAATGGCCAGCGATTCAGCAGGCCTTACGCGAATGGCTGGCGGTAGAGAATATGGATCAGCACGGCCGCGAAACGCAAAAACTGCGCAGCTTTTTCCCGGCGGATTGACGTTGTCTATACTGACTAGCTTTTATCTACGCAATTGCAGAGGTACTCATGTCCAACGTATTTATTATCGGCGGCGCAGGCAACATTGGCCGTCGTCTGACATCACTGCTGGCCGCAAACGGGCACGTTGCGCGCCCGCTGTTCCGCAAACCGGAACAGGAGCAGTCTTTGCGTGAACTGGGTGCTGAGCCGGTTAACGGCGATTTAACCGCGCTGGACGCAAAATCCCTGGCCGCGCTAATGGCGGGCAGCGATGTGGTGGTATTTACCGCTGGTGCCGGTGGCAAAGGCGGTGAAGAGATGACTAATGCCATTGATGGCAAAGGATTAACCACCGCTGTTGCTGCCGCGCAGCAGGCCGGCATCTCGCGCTTTTTGTTGGTCTCGGCGTTTCCCGAAGCTGGCAGAAACAAAAACCTCTCCGCCACCTTCGAAAATTACATGCGCGTGAAGAAAGCAGCAGATGTCGAGCTGGCGCAAAGCGATCTGGATTGGGTGATTTTACGCCCCGGCACGCTGACGGATGAGAAAGGCCAAGTCAAGGTGTGTGCCGGTTTGGCGATCCCGTATGGCGACATTCCTCGCGATGACGTGGCGGCGACGCTGGCTGAGCTCATCGCACAACCGGCTGTCAGCCGCGTGATCGTTGAGTTGACCGGCGGTGAGATTCCTGTACGCGAGGCAATTAAATCATTGGCCTCACGCTAGCGCCTTCAACTCCCGGCTTCGTCCAATGAGCGCAAGTGATCCTTTTTATTCAGCGTCATCAGCGCTGGAATACTGATCGCAGCCGTAACAATGATGTACCAGGCGGGGATATCCAGATTCCCCGTTTGCTTAATCAGGGAGGTAATGATCAGTCCGGCGCAACCAGAGAAAACCGCGTTAGAGAGAGAATAAGCCAGGCCCAGCCCGGTATAGCGAACGCGCGTGGGGAACATTTCAGCTAACATTGCCGGGCCTGGTCCTG
>NZ_DAMBSA010000615.1:0-1804 GCF_032054795.1 Pantoea sp. CTOTU49201 | reverse complement strand
ATCCAACTGCGCCTGCGCCTGATGCACGCGCTGACGGTAAATACGATCGTCGATGGTCATCAGCAACTGACCTTTGGTCACCGGCTGCAAATCCACCACGTTAACCTCAGTCAGATAGCCATTCACCTGCGGGCTAATAAAGGTCACCTGGCCGCGCACGTAGGCGTTTTCCGTCGACTGAACGGTGCTGGTGAACGGCCACAGCTGCCAGGCATACAGAATCACCAGCACGCCGACGATAACAATGCCGCTGCCAGCGGCGATGGAAAGAATGCGTCGGCGGTTGGTGCGCTCGCGCTCTGCCGCCTGAATGTCGTCCTGTTGGCTCATGAATTCTCCGTCGGGGTTACTGGTTGTGCCGCATTCATTTTGGTCTGACGCCAGTTGATATAGCGTAAACGCGTCAGGCGATACAGCACCCAGATTAAGGTGATGAAGGCCAGCGCGGCGGTAAGAAGATAGGTGTCGTTATAGGCCAGCACGTTGGCTTGCAGCGTCGCCACAATTTGCAGCTGGCTGCTGCTTTGCGCGCTGAGCAGCACGCTATCTGGCAACTGGCTGCTGAACAGCGAGCTGTACTGGCTGAGGCGTTCGGTGACGTTGGGAACGAGCTGCGACAGCTGATCGCCCAATAGGCTGGAGTGATACTTTTCGCGCCACGTCTGGAACGTGCCGAGAATGGCCGCGCCGATCAAACCGCCTAAGTTCTGGCTCATGCCAAACAGCACCGAGAAACTCACCAGGTTTTTCGGCTGCGTCACCACGCCGCCAATCCCCAGCAGCATGGCGGGCCCGAGGAAGAAGGCGCTGCCGAAGCCGAGTAAAAACTGACTAAAGTAGAGATTGTTGGCACGCGTCAGCGGGCTGGATTGCGCATCCATGAGTGAGGCGACGATCATCACCACCAGCGAGGCAACAATCGGCCAGCTCAGATGCGTAGGTTTGATGGTTAACGCGCTGGCGATCATGCCGCAAATTACCCCGGCGATGATCGCTAACGCCAGACCGCGCATCTGATCGTTGAGTAAACCGAGTTGCTGCAGGAATCCTACCGCGCCGGTGTTTTGTTCAGCCAGCAGAATACGCATCATGATCATCACAATGCCGAGTCGCACAATCATGCCGTTGCTGAGCCAGCGCGTGTTGATCAACGGATTCTTGCGATTGTGTTCGACGACGATCGCCGCCACGATCAATACCAGCGCCAGCGCCAATGCCACACCGAGCCATGGCGTGCTAAACCACCATTCGATACGTCCCAGCGACAGCACCGCACACAACAGCGCCATGCCCGGCGCCATCAGCATAAAGGTGAGGAAATCCATCTTTTCAAACGCTTTGATGCGGTCGCCGGGCGGCAGTTTCACCACCAGCACGCAGCCCAGCGAGATCAGCGCCAGACCGAGTTCAAACAGGTACAAACCGCGCCACTCTTGCAGCTGCAGCAGTTCGGTGGAGAACAATCTAGCCAGCGGAATCGCCAGCTGCGACGCGGTGATGCCAATCACCAGGGCTTTAAGCCGATGCTTCGCGGGCCACGCCTGAATCTGGTAATAGATGCCGAGCGAACTGAGCGCCGCACCAACCATGCCGTGCGCGGTGCGCACAATGATGGCCGAACTGAGATCGTTGGCCAGCAGGTGGAAAAACGCCACGATCACATACAGTACAAGGAACGCTTCGGTGAACAGCCGCAGACCAAACTGCTGGCGGAACTTCACCAACAACAGGTTGATGGAGATGTTGCCCATCACATACACCGCAGGCAGCCAGGCGATTTCATTGCTATAGGCGCCAAAAGTGC
>NZ_DAMBSA010000614.1:0-1816 GCF_032054795.1 Pantoea sp. CTOTU49201 | reverse complement strand
CCTTGCTCCGGCTGGAACGCGGCAATGTACACCAGGCCAGCAACCGAGGGATCGTTACCCGCATCGCTGATAATCATGCCGCCATAACTGTGTCCAACCAGCAGCGATTTACCCTGCTGTAGCGCCAGAACGCGTTGGGTGGCCGCCGCATCATCGGCCAGCGATGTTTGCGGCTCCTGCACAATCGACACTTTGTAACCGGCTTTATCGAGAATGCGCGCCACCGGATTCCAGCCCGAGCCATCCACAAATGCACCGTGAACCAGCACAATGTTTTTCACCGGCTCAGCCAGTGATGCCTGCGCAGATACTGACAGCACTGCACCTAACGCTAACGTGGTTAATGATTTTTTAAACATGATTTTTCTCTCCACAATTTTCACGATGCAAAACAAAGGAGGCGAACAGCGGCTCGCCTCCCGATGCGTTTATTGCGCCAGTTGCTTGATCAACTGTTGCGCCGTCTCTGCTGACGAGGTTGGGTTTTGTCCGGTAATCAGCAAACCATCGCTGACCACATAAGAACTCCAGTCCGCGCCTTTCGAATACAGACCGCCCTTCGCAATCAGTTCGTCTTCCACCAGGAATGGCACCACCTGAGTCAGGCCGACCGCTTCCTCTTCGCTATTGGTAAAGCCGGTGACTTTACGGCCTTCTACCAGCGGTTTTCCTTCCGGCGTTTTGACGTGACGCAGCACGCCCGGCGCATGACACACCAGCGCCACGTGCTTATTCGCGGCCAGGAAGCCTTCGATCAGCGCGATGGAGTGCTGATCTTCTGCTAAATCCCACAGTGGGCCGTGGCCGCCTGGGTAAAACACCGCGTCGAAATCGGCTGGCGATACGCTGTCGAGACGTACGGTGGAGGCGAGTTGCGCGGTTGCTGCGGCATCCGCTTCAAAACGATGCGTTTGCTCAGTCTGGAAATCCGGCTCATTGCTTTTAGGATCTAACGGCGGGTTGCCGCCTTTCGGTGACGTCAGCGTGATTTCTGCGCCAGCATCTTTGAATGCGTAGTAAGGCGCGGCCAGCTCTTCCAGCCAGAAACCGGTTTTACGTCCGGTGTTACCCAATTGGTCGTGTGAGGTTAAAACCATAAGAATCTTCATCATCAATCTCCTGCCTGTTGAATTTGAACATCTGAACTAGACCAGTCGTCTAGAGCTTGAGTTCAAAGTAACAGCTAATAGACCAGTCGTCTAGTGGCTAAATCATTTTTTTACTGAAATGAAATGCGCCGCTGTTTCTTATCTTTCGATTAGCTTAAGCGTACTCTATCCCGATTTGCCCTTTCTCACGGAACCGAAAAATCATGTCCACCCTACGTTTACTCATTTCTGACTCACACGATCCATGGTTCAACCTCGCGGTAGAAGAGTGTATTTTCCGCCAGATGCCAACGACGCAGCGCGTGCTGTTTCTTTGGCAGAACGCCGAAACGGTGGTGATCGGCCGCGCCCAGAATCCGTGGAAAGAGTGCAATACGCGGCGGATGGCGGAAGACGGCATCAAGCTGGCACGACGCAGCAGCGGCGGCGGCGCGGTGTTTCACGACTTGGGCAACTGCTGCTTCACCTTTATGGCCGGTAAACCGGAATACGATAAGTCAGTCTCCACGGCGATTATCCTGCGCGCCTTGGAACAGCTCGGCATTCCGGCTGCAGCCTCCGGTCGCAACGATATCGTGGTGAATGTAGATGGCGAAGTGCGCAAGATTTCCGGATCTGCTTACCGTGAAACGCCGGATCGCGGTTTTCATCACGGCACCTTTTTGATGAATGCTGATTTGTCGCGTCTCGCCGATTACCTCAATCCA
>NZ_DAMBSA010000613.1:0-1828 GCF_032054795.1 Pantoea sp. CTOTU49201 | reverse complement strand
GAAATAACGCCACATTCGCAACGACTAATGCCCGTTAGCGCGGTGTTTGCAGCCAGATCGCGCCTATTCATGATCGCCAATAATAAATTAGCGATGAAGGGAACGGAGGCCAGCAATCGGGAAATTGCACTGCCGCAAAGCGGAAATTCATTTCATCCCGATAGAGCTCATAATCAACAATAATGAATAAAATCATTAATTTAAAAGCTGGCCCGCTAATTGCTTATGTCATGCATTCTCCTTCCTACAGAAACCGTCATGGCAGTTATAAACTGGAACATTGTTGATCGCGTTATTTTCATCAATTTGAAGAAACGCAAAGACCGATTAACCCGCATCACTAAACAACTTAAAAAGTTGGGTCTAACCGCTGAAAAAATCATTCGTCTGGATGCGATTAAACATGAAAAGGGCTACATCGGCTGCACGCAATCGCATATTGCCGCGCTGGAGATGGCACGCGATTACGGCTGGGAGCGGGTGCTGATTCTGGAAGATGACTTCAGCTTTGATGAAAACCAGGCGAATTATGACAATCTCAACCGCTACTTTGCCGCCCTGCCGCAAATCAACTGGCAAGTGGCTTTTCTGGCGGCCAATTATCGCCGCGTCACGCCGCTGAAAAGCGTGGACTATATCGTGCGCGCTAATTTAGCGTGGTGCGCCTGCGCGTATATCGTCAATCAGCGCTATTACGCCACGCTGATTGATAACTTTCGCGCAGCGCTGCAGGCACAATTGCAAGGTGGCACGCAGGCACAATATGCCCTTGATGTGCACTGGAATAGCCTGATGCAGCAGGATCTGTGGCTGGGCATGTTCCCCAACGCCGGTGCACAACGGCTCGACAAAAGCGATATCGAAAATAGAACGGTAGATTACCGCGCCCTCTTCAGAAAGCCGTTGAGTCAAATCGTTGCGCCCGCCAAATTCACGCCCTCCATTAGCGGTCAAATTAAGGTCGATTTTTACTTTCAGTGGCCGCCGGGTTGGACAAACTTTGAATCGGTAATTGAGGCGATGCAGGCTAATCCCGCCTTCGATTGCCGCATCGTAGTGGTGCCTTACCTGAACTGGAAAGCCAGCGATGTTAATGGCGATATTCAGCGTGAGATTCTGCGCGAAAGAGGGCTCGATTACACAGGTTTTGAAGATTATCAATTGGAGGAGCGTCAGCCGGATGTGGTGTTCTTGCAAAACCCTTACGACGAAGCGCGACCCGAAGCTTTCCGCAGCGACTACCTGCATGAGCGCGGCGTGAAAATCGCTTATATCCCTTATGCGCTCGACAGCGGTATCAGTGAAGAAGTCCAACTCTATCAATTTAATTTGCTGTGCCAGAATCTGGCGACGTGGATCTTTTCTCGTTCGGCGCGACATAAAGCGGAGTTTGGCATTCAGTGCAACGCGGGTAATCATCACGTCTATGTCACAGGTCATCCCAAGTTTGATCACTATCAGCGCCGCTTTCATCTCCACGACGCAAAGCCACCTGCAAAGATCAAAACGTTGCTGTGGACACCGCATTTTGTGTTGCCGGGTGAACGGAAAATGTCTACCACCTTCATGCTCTACGGCGCGGCTTTTTTAAAGCTAACTGAGCGTGATGATATTCATCTGATCATTCGTCCGCACCCCTTGCTGAGTCAGTGGATCGGTGAGGCTCATCCCACTGCGCGCAGCCTTTACCAGCAACTGCTCGACGCTGTTCAGCAGCGCGCCAATGTGGAGTGGGATAGCGGACATGATTACAAACAGACGTTTGCTCGCTCGGATGCGTTGCTCGCCGACGCGGGTTCATTCCTGTTCGAATATTTGCCGTCGAAAA
>NZ_DAMBSA010000612.1:0-1830 GCF_032054795.1 Pantoea sp. CTOTU49201 | reverse complement strand
GCGTAATCAAAGTATGCGCATACTGGTGGCGTCAAACTTTTACAACAGTGCGACGGTGGCGCAGGCTTTGCGTTACGGTGCCAGTGGATTTATCAGTAAAACGGCTTCAGAGAGCGAGTTACTGAATGCGGTGCAGGTGGTTGGGAGCGGTAATATCTATCTTGAGCCACTGATGGCACTTCAGTTGGCGCAAATTCATGAACGTGTGGTGTCGGCAGAAGCGATGCAGAAGCCAATAGTACAAGCGTGGACCTCAGAGTCTCAGCTTGCGGTTTTGTCACCGAAGGTACAAGACGTGATGAACTGCTTACTGGAAGGCCTAACGGTAACTGAAATTGCTGAGAAATTTTCCCGCAGCATTAAGACCATCAGCGGTCAGAAACAAGCAGGGATGCGCAAGTTGGGTCTGAAAACCGATCACGAACTCTCGCACCTGCGAGATTCGTTGCAGCGGCAGCGCCGATAAGTATTTAACCCGCCAAATCGCAGCCATAAAAAAACCCGCAAGTCAGTGACCGGCGGGCTCCACAATTTGGGGATTTCAAAGAAAAGCAGTGGCACTTATTCAGACTGCGCCCCCCAAAGAAAGTTCTGGACAGCGCGAAAATATTTTTATAAAGGCAAAAGCGGCCAGATTATCACGATCAAGGTACCGGCCAGCGTCAGCAAAACGTTAGCAATCGCATAAGTTCCTGCATAGCCCAAGGCTGGAATGCTGCTGCGCGCAGTATCGCTGATGATCTCCATGGCCGGCGCACAGGTGCGCGCGCCCATGATGGCACCAAACAGCAGGGCGCGGTTCATGCGCAGCACATAAGCGCCGAACAGATAGCAAATCACCACCGGCAGCAAACTCACCAGTAAGCCGCTCACCAGCATCAACGCACCGGCGCTGCCAAAACCGTGCTGCAGACCGCTGCCCGCGCTCAGGCCAACGCCCGCCATAAACACCATCAAACCAAACTCTTTCACCATCGTCAGCGCACCCTGCGGGATGTAGCCAAAGGTCGGATGGTTGGCGCGCATAAAGCCGAGCATGATGCCCGCGAACAACAATCCAGCGGCGTTACCGATGCCAAAGCTGAAATTGCTGAACTGGAAGGTGATCATGCCGATCATTAAGCCGACAATAAAGAAGGCGCAGAAGGCGAGCAGATCGGTGATTTGGCTGTGAATAGCGATAAAACCAATGCGATCGGCCAGGCTCTTGACGCGACGTGCTTCGCCGCTCACCTGCAGCACATCACCTTTGTTGAGCATAATGCTGTCATCGATCGGCATCTCGATCTGGCTGCGAATCACGCGGTTAAGGAAGCAGCCGTGATCGGTCAGTTTGAGATGGCTCAGGCGCTTGTTCACCGCGTTATGGTTTTTCACCACGATCTCTTCGGTGACGATGCGCATATCCAGCAGATCGCGATCGAATACCTCTTTGCCGTTACGGAAGCTAGGATCCAGGCGCGCATGCGCATCGGGATAACCCACCAGCGAGATATCGTCGCCCAGTTGCAGCATCGCGTCGCCGTCCGGGCTGGCGAGAATGCCGTTGCGGCGCAGACGCTCGATGTAGCAGCCGGTCTGGCGATGAATGCCCAGCTCGCGCAGGTTTTTACCGCCGCTCCACTCCACCAGTTCCGGACCCACGCGATACGCGCGGATCACCGGTAGAAACACTTTGCGCTGGCTATCAGCGTCGAGGCCGCGCTCGCGCGCGATTTGCTGCGCGCAAGTCGGCAGATCCTGATGCTGCAGGCGCGGCAGATAGCGGGCGCCAAAAATCAGGCTGACTAAACCTACCAGATAGGTGAGGGCATATCCGAGGCTGAGGTT
>NZ_DAMBSA010000611.1:0-1831 GCF_032054795.1 Pantoea sp. CTOTU49201 | reverse complement strand
CAACCGCCGCATGAATTTGCTCTGGCGTAGCGGAAGTGTGCCCAATGGCGACGCGCACCTGCTGCGCCACACAATGCTTGATCAGCGCATCGCTGTGCGGCCATTCCGGTGACAGCGTCAGCAGGCGAATATGCTGCTGTGCCGCTTGCTGCCAGCTGTCGAACAGCGCGATATCCGGTGCGCGAATCGCCTCGCGCGGATGCGCACCGCGCGGCCCATCTTCAGGCGACAAAAACGGTCCTTCCAGATGAAAACCGGGCACGGCGCGTGCCACGTCAGGATGATGCTGGCAGGCGCTGGCGAGTCGCTGCATCGCCTGCGCAATCTCCTCCGGCATGGCGGTGATCACCGTCGGCAAAAAGCTGGTGACGCCCTGCTGCCACAGCGCGCGCGTGGCGTGCAGCACATCCTCTTCGCTGAAGGGAAAGTGGTTGAAATCGACGCCCTGAAAGCCGTTGACCTGCAGATCGACCAAGCCCGGCGCGAGGATAACCTCCTCTTCCAGTTCGCTCAGCGCGCGCACATCGATAATGGTGCCGTGCTCAATCTCCAGCTCAATCGGTTGCAACGTGCGGTAATCGCGGCCGCGCAAAATGAGGTTAGTCAAACGTCACCTCCGGGCAAGCATCGCTGTCGGTATAGAGCGTGCAATCGGCATGCTGACGCAAACACGTCGCCGGACAGGCGGTGGAGATCGCATCATCAAGCGTTGCCCGCACCGCTGCGCGTTTAGTGGCGCCCGGCACCATGCAAAACAGCCGCGCGCCGCTCATCAGCGCGGGAATCGTTAGCGTCACGGCATGGGTCGGCACCGCCTCGAAAGTGGCGAAACAGCCATCGTTGACCTGCTGCTGGCGGCAGGCATCATCCAGCTGCACCACCTTAACGCTGAAGGGATCGCTGAAATCAGCCACTGGCGGATCGTTGAAGGCTAAATGGCCGTTCTCGCCAATACCGAGGCACACCGCATCAATCGGTGCGGCGTTAAGTTTTGCAGCATAATCCGCACAAATCACGGCAGGATCGCCGCAAGAGGGAATCAAATGGACTTCGCCAGGCTGCACCACATCAAACAGCTTCTGGCGTAAAAAGTGGCTAAAGCGTTGCGGCGCATCCGCGTCCAGCCCGATGTACTCATCCATATGGAAAGCGTGAATGCGCGACCAGTCAATATCCTTTGCCGTAACCAGCGCGGCGAGAAACTCGTTTTGCGAAGGCGCAGCGGCAAACACCATGCGCACTACATGCTGTTCACTCAGCCGTTGACGCAGAAACGCGGCCACATCCTGCGCCGAATCCGCACCTAATGCTGCGCGGCTGGCGAAGCGCTTGATACGTAAGCGATCTCGGGTTCCCTGTTGTAATAGCGTCATGTTATCCCTCCTGAGAGACGTTGCTTTTGTGCGCCCAGCGCTGTGCGGCGGGCGCATCCTGATCCTGATTGAGTGCGTTCAGCAGTTGATCCACTTCCGGGCGCACCGGCGCACGGCGTAACCAGCCCATCACCACGAACAGCACCAGTGAAGACATCACCGGCGCGGCCACCACGGTGGCGGTGCTGACATCGGTAAAGATAAATTTCACGCAGAAGAAGGTGCCGACGCCAATCGCCCAACTCACCAGTGCGGCGGCGCTGCCGCTGCGACGAAACGCCGGCAGCAAACCCAGCAGCATGGGAATGGAGATCGGACCGACCAAGCCGCCAAACCAGATGATCAGCAGCGACAGCACGCCGCCGAAGTGGCTGGCGTTCATGGCAATCACCAGCGTGGTGATAATGAAGAGAAAAGCGGTGAGCCGCGCCACCAGCAGCCAGCTTTTACCGCGCTGA
>NZ_DAMBSA010000610.1:0-1832 GCF_032054795.1 Pantoea sp. CTOTU49201 | reverse complement strand
AACATCCTGCCGCTGGAGCGCAACGGCGCACATCACACTCTGATGCATCTCACCGCGCCTGTTGTTGAGTATCACGAAGCACCGCTCAGTCTTGGATTGCGTGCCGAAGATATCCAGCTGATCGCCGCAGAACAGGCGGCGCTGACCGCGCGAGTAATCAGTTCCGAATATATGGGCGCTGATACCTTGCTGGTGTGCCAGCTTGCCGGCATCAGCGAGCCGCTGACGGTCAAAGTGCCTGGCATGCAGCGCTTTATCGATGGCAGTGAAGTGGGATTGCAGTGGTCTGCCGCGCGGCAATATTTGTTTCACAGCGAGAGCGGTAAGCGCTGTGCGCCAGCCGAAGAACAAATGTTTGCCTCACAGAAAAAATACGCCGTTTAACCGTTGTCATTTGCCCAAGGGAAAATCATGTCTGCGATTCGTTATTCACGTCTTTCTGCCTTAGTCCTCGCCGTTACCACCTCAGCTTTCGCGGCTGAACCGGTCAAGCTGCAAATGTATTACCCGATCGCGGTGGGCGGCAAAGTGAGCCACACCGTGGATACGCTGGTGGCGGATTTCCAGAAAGTGCATCCGGACGTGAGCATTCAGCCGGTGTATACCGGTGACTACGCCACCACCGTGACCAAAGCGCTGACCGCATTTCGTGGTGGCAACGCGCCGCAGCTGGCGGTGATCGGCGATATCGAAGCCTATTCTCTAATTGATGCCGGTGCGATTGTGGCGGCCAGCGATTTAGCGCAGGGCGATGAAGGCAAAAAATGGATCGACGGTTTCTATCCGGCGTTTCTGCGTCACATTGACGGCAAAGTGTGGGGCGTACCGTTCCAGCGTTCAACCGTAGTGATGTACTGGAACAAACAGGCGTTTGAGAAAGCCGGTTTGAACGCCGATACGCCACCGGCCAACTGGCAGCAAGTGGTTGAGTTCAGTAAGAAACTTACGATCAAAGATGCCAACGGCGTCAGCCAATGGGGCATCGAGATTCCGTCCACACCAAACGGCTACTGGAACTTCCAGGGCTTGTCCGCCACCAACGGCGGTCGTCTGGATAACGGCAAAGGCACAGCGGTGCACTTCAACACGCCGGGCAACGTGGAAACGCTGCAGTGGCTGACCGATCTCGGCAAGAAAGAAGAAGTGTCGCCGAAAGGTGCGATTGCGTGGGGCACCACGCCGCAGGATTTCATCAGCGGCAAAACCGCCATGATGGTGACCACCACCGGCAACCTGACCAACGTGCGTGATAACGCGAAGTTCCCGTTCGGCGTAGCAATGCTGCCGGAGAAAACCCAGCGCGGCAGCCCAACTGGCGGCGGCAACCTGTATGTGTTCAAAAACGCTTCGCCAGAACAGCAGAAAGCGGCGATGGAATTTATCCGTTGGGTCACGTCACCTGAGCAGGCGGCGCGCTGGAGTATCGCCACCGGTTACGTTGCAACGTCTCCGGCAGCGTGGGATACCACGGTGATGAAGGATTACGTCAAAGACGTTCCGCAGGCATTGGTGGCACGTGAACAGCTGAAGTATGCCCAGCCGGAACTTTCTACCTACAACAGCGTGCAGATTGAGGATGCGCTGAATCACGCGGTAGAAGCGGCGGTGACGCAGGCGAAAACCCCGGCCGAAGCCCTGGAAGGCGCGCAGAAGCAAGCCGATCGTCTGCTGAAGTCATACCAATAATGATGAGCACGATTCTCACCGTCGCGCCGGTTCGTCGTCCCCGGTTATGGTCGATGCAGCTGTATGGCTACCTGCTGATTTTACCGGCACTGAGTTTTTTACTGCTGTTTACGCACTATCCGGCGGTTGCGACAGTATGGGAAAGC
>NZ_DAMBSA010000609.1:0-1849 GCF_032054795.1 Pantoea sp. CTOTU49201 | reverse complement strand
TTTCTGGCAGTGAATCTTGAAATGGCAGAACGCGCCATCAGTTGGGGGGCTAATTTTGTTGCTGTTGGTGTGGATACCATGCTTTATACCGATGCGCTAGATAATCGGCTTGCACATTTTAAAAAGCGTGTAATCGCGCCGAATAAATCGAACTACTAAATGAAAAACGGATGGTGCACCATCCGTTTTTCATTGATGAAATAGATCATTTAATTGAAATGAATAAGTCTGTTGACGTTAAAAGGCGTTAATAAAAGATCAGTTATTTATCAACGCATCACACAACTGAGCCGGGGCAGAAATCTATCGTTGCGCGCTAGTGGCGTAACAATCTCTTTAGCACGCTCTGTGGCATCAAAACCCGCTTGACGACACAGCACACAGGGATCGTTACTTTCACGCATTGCTTGTTTGGTTTCATCATCGAGCTGGCGCTTGCGGCAATACAGCGGCGTGCAGCCCAATACATGCTTAAACGATCGGGTAAAGGATTGCTGGCTTTCGAAATGGTATTTAACCGCCAGACTAATAATCGGCGCGTTGCTATCTTTTAAGTCATTGATGCAGTAAACCAATTTTTTTTTGCGGATGTAGCGTGCCAGCGTTTCATTGTGATAGCGGGCAAAGAGTTTCTGCAAATACCATTTAGAGTAGCCGGACTTCAGTGCAATATCATCAATCGTTAAACGTTGATCCAGGTTAGCCATAATCCATTCGGTTATCGAATCAATTACCCCTTCATTGTATTTTTGCTGTGTCATCATAATCCTCCATTAACACGCACAGAGTGTAATTTAATTAATCTTTCCAATCTGCAATTAATGTAAAGTTTTCTGATTATTGAGCTATTTTGTTATTTGTCATCAAGACCGGTCTTGGTTTTCGTGAATTTACAGGTTTTCTTGTTGTGATGGTGTTGAATATTTATCGTAATAACGAGCGTTATTATTAACTCAAATTTTTCATCACGTTGTGATGCTTAATAGTAAAAGGCGTGTTTTTTTGGCGGCACACTTCATCAATACTTAATGCGAATTAACGTGCCAGACTGAAGGTTTTCACTCTTGAGGAATGGCGCTATGGATTTTTGTTTCAAGCCAAAACAGTCACTTGCCGTTATTCTGGCATCAATGGCGCTCTGTAGTACCGCCCCAGCGATTGCCGCCAATGTGTATGGCGAGCAGTTGGAAGGCTTCAACTATCCCTACCCGCTGCAGCACTTTAACTTCTCCTCGCAGCAGCAAGCGCTGAGTATGGGCTATATGGATGTCAAACCTACGCAGCAGGCCAACGGCAAAACCGTGGTGCTGATGCACGGCAAGAACTTCTGTGGCGCAACCTGGGACGACACCATCAAAGCGCTGAGCCAGAAAGGGTATCGGGTGATTGCGCCGGATCAGATTGGCTTCTGCAGCTCAACCAAACCCGCTAACTATCAATACACTTTCCAGCAGCTGGCGCAGAACACCCATCAGCTGTTGCAGCAGCTGGGTATCGACAACGTCATTATTGTTGGGCACTCGACCGGCGGCATGCTGGCGACGCGCTATGCGCTGATGTACCCACAGCAAACGCAGAAGCTGGTGCTGGTCAATCCCATCGGTTTAGAAGACTGGAAAGCCAAAGGCGCGCCGTGGCGCTCGGTGGATCAGTGGTATCAACGTGAACTCAAGCTGGATGCGGCGGGTATCAAGAAGTATGAACAGCAGACTTATTACAGCGGCCAGTGGAAGCCGGAGTATGACAAATGGGTCGATATGCTGGCCGGGCTCAACAGCGGACCGGGCCACAAGAAAGTGGCGTGGAACTCGGCGTTAATCTACGACATGATTTTCACGCAGCCGGTTTA
>NZ_DAMBSA010000608.1:0-1853 GCF_032054795.1 Pantoea sp. CTOTU49201 | reverse complement strand
GAAGAAGATCGCGGAAATCACCAGCGTGATTAATAGCATCGCCTTCCAGACCAACATCCTGGCGCTGAACGCTGCGGTGGAAGCCGCACGCGCCGGTGAACAGGGCCGTGGTTTTGCCGTGGTGGCCAGCGAGGTACGCAATCTGGCACAGCGCAGCGCCGGTGCGGCGAAAGAGATTGCCACACTGATTGAAGATTCCGTGCAGCGGGTGGAAAAAGGTTCAGAGCTGGTAAGCAGCGCGGGCAGCACCATGCACGACATTCTTAAGTCGGTGCAGGATGTGAATGAGATCATGAAGCACATTGCCGCAGCGTCGGAAGAGCAGAGCAAAGGCATTTCGCAGGTCGGCACCGCCGTCACCGAAATGGACAGCGTCACCCAGCAGAACGCCTCGCTGGTTGAAGAGGTTTCTGCCGCCGCCAGCGCGCTGGAGCGTCAAACGCAGGAGCTGCAAGCTTCGGTGGCGAAATTCCGTCTGTCGGACAGCGCGCCGGTGAACAAGGCCGTGGTATCGCCAACCGCGCTGCGTCGTCCGGTGTTGGCAGGCGCAGGTGTCGCGCAGCCGAAACCAGCCTCTGACGAATGGGTCTCTTTCTAAACCTCAGATAACCACGCCACCAGTTCCGGCAGGAACGGTGGCGCATCTTTTTCTGCCCGCTGTAACAGGCTGTAGCTCGCGCCAGTCGCCACACTGGCGGTAAACGGCGCAATCAGTCGGCCATTCAACACATCGTTTTGCACTAAAGTGACATCCGCCACCGTGACGCCAAATCCCTGAATCGCGGCGCTGATCGCCAGATCCATGGTAGCGAAATGCTGATTGCGCGCCATCGGCAACACGGCATCCAATCCGGCCAGCCAAAGCTGCCAGTCGCGTGAATCCTGCGTCGGATGCAGAAAAGTAAACTTCGCCAGTTCATCAATCTGGCTGGGCGGCGTGACGCTGCTGGACATCACCGGCGTTAAACGCTCCTCAAACAGGCAAATCGATCCGGCGGGCGTTGGGCCAAACACAATCGCCGCGTCAAAATTATCCAGCTGCGATCCATGATCGAGCGTGGTTGTTAGCGCCACGTGAATATCCGGACGCTGCTGTTCCAGCGCCACCAGACGCGGCACCAGCCAGCGCATGGCGCAGGTGGGCGCTTTCAGGCGAATGGCGGCGTTGCTGCGGCTGGCTTTTTCTGTGGCATTCAACAGCATGGCAAAACCTTGCTGCAGTTCCGGCAGCAGCGCTGCGCCCTGTTCGGTGAGATGCAGGCCACGGGCGTGACGGGTAAACAGCGCGAATCCCAGCCAGCTTTCTAGCGTGGCGATTTTACGGCTCACTGCGCCTTGGGTGATGCACAGTTCGCTGGCGGCTCGCGTCAGGTTGAGATGGCGCGCGGTTACCAGAAACGCGTGAATGGCATTGAGCGGCAGAGCAGAGCGGGACATAACAACCTCAAGCTATGATTTTTAATCATGGCTATTATGACAACAATTCGCTTGTCGACTCAAGCCGCACGCCGTTGAATAGAAATCTACTTTCGATACGTGGTTATGCAACCTCACGAGGCACCGATGACCCTGAATAGCAGTGTTAACATCTCTTCCAAACAGCCCGATGTCGGCACGACGATTTTTAGCGTCATCGGCCAGCTGTCGGCGCAACATAAAGCCATCAACCTGTCGCAAGGCGCACCCAACTTCCCGTGCGATCCGCACCTGGTTGAGTTGGTAAGTAAAGCGATGCGTGACGGTCATAACCAATACGCCTCAATGACCGGCCTGCCGTCACTGCGTGAAGCGCTGGCGCAGAAAGTGCACACGCTGTATGGCCAGCAATATGATGCCGGCAGCGAAGTGCTGAT
>NZ_DAMBSA010000607.1:0-1861 GCF_032054795.1 Pantoea sp. CTOTU49201 | reverse complement strand
CCAAATCGCATCGCGCTGCGGCTTGCTTTGGCTGCCGTAGAAACTCATAAACCCTTTCAGCAGGTCGGTTTTGGTCACCATCACGTAAACCGGGAAGTGAATGCCGGTGTGCTGATGCAGCTCCGCCATGCGTTCACGCAGCGCGCTGGCCTGCGCATGGCGCGCTTCGGCTGAATCAGTCAGCAGATCGGAGACGCTGATGGTCATGATCACGCCGTTAATCGGCTGGCGGGTACGATAGCGCTTCAGCAGATTGATAAAACTCTGCCACTCCGCGCCGTCGCGCGCGCGCTGGCTCTCCTGTAGGGCGTAACGCCCGGCGGTATCGATCAGTACTGCGCTGTCGGTAAACCACCAGTCGCAATGGCGCGTGCCGCCCACGCCGCGAATCGCCGCTTTACCGAGGCTGTCGGTGAGCGGGAATTCCAGGCCTGCATTGAGTAACGCAGTGGTTTTACCCGCGCCAGGCGCGCCAATCATCACGTACCACGGCAGCTGATAGAGGTAATGACTTTGAAAACGTGCCAGCCAGCTTTGCTGATGGCGACGACCAAACTGAGTGCGCTTTAAACGCAGCGCTGCTTCACTGAAGCGCTGCGCCAGCAGGGTTTCTGTGGCCTGACGATCGGATAACTCTTCCTGGCTCATCTGCTGCAGACGATTAAGCAGCTTGCTGTTAAACCAGCCGCGCCACAATGCAGGGATAAACTGGAACAGCAGCCAGAGCAGATAAAGCAGGCCGACCGCTAACTGGCGCGGCAATACCGGCTCGAGCGGGCGCGTATCGCCCCAGCTCCACAGCGGTCCGAGCATCCACAGCACGCAGCTCAGTGCCGTGACGCCAATCAGGCTCCACAGCAGGCGATGGGTTAACAGATGTTGCAGTGATGCGCGCATCATTGGCCTCCCTGATGATTGCCGAGGGTTTCCGGTGTCACAAACAGGGTGATTTCCACCCGACGATTGCGGGTGCGGTTTTCATTGCTGTCGTTCGGCAGCAGCGGATTGCTGTCGCCGCGACCTTCCGCTTTCACGCTGTGACCTTCGGCGAGCTGCGGATTTAGCAGCTGGGTGATGGCGCGTGCGCGGGCAAAGGAGAATTCGTAGCTCGAGGCGAAACGGCCATCGACCGGGCTGTTGTCGGTATACACCGAGACCAAAACCGTGCCTTTCACCGTTTTCATCGCGCTGGCCACATGCGCCAGCAGCGCGCGGCCAACTTGATTCACCACAGTGCCATCGCTGGAGAACAGTTTATCAGCGGGGATGATCACTTTGCTGCCGAACGCGCCATCGCTCACTTCCAGCTGTCCGGCCGCAATCACATCATTCAGACGTTGATGCAGATCGAGCAGCGCTTGAGGGGAAGTAGGGCGACGTCCAGGCGTGATTTGTGGCAGCGGGGTTTGATAGATGGTGCGCAGCAGCGGTTCGGCAGCGTTGCCGAGCCGCCAGTTCAGCCCGCTGTAAATCAGGCTCGCCACCAGCGTGGCTAAGGTAACGCAGGCCCAGAGCGGCACCATTGGACGCGTTAGGGTGCTGACCAGCGGATGCACTTCCACCAGCGGCACCGCCGGATTGGCGCTCGATGGACGATGCTCGGCTATCAATTGCGCCAGGCGTTTGCGGATCGCTTCACACTGTGCGCGACCGCTGTCACTGCCGCGATAGCGACCTTCATAGCCGAGCAACAGACAATAGTGGATCAGTTCCAGCAGCCACAGGTGCTGCTGCGGGCTCTGCGAAACGCGCGACAACAGCTGGAACACTTTCTCGCCGCCCCAGCTTTCATTATGAAAAGTCACCAGCATGCCGTTACCAGACCACACGCCGCGCGTGCCCCACGGCGTTTGCGCCGCTG
>NZ_DAMBSA010000606.1:0-1890 GCF_032054795.1 Pantoea sp. CTOTU49201 | reverse complement strand
GGCACCGCCAGCGCTTCCGGCGCAAAATCATCGACGTTAATCGCTTTCAGGCGGCTGGCTTCAGCACGGATCAGCACCTGCGCTTCGCTCTCATCAATCCAGCCCTCTTTCAGACCACGTTGCGCCAGCGCATCCAGTCGGGTAAACGACAGGTGTTTTTTCTGCTGCTGGCACAGACGATCGTGAATAACTTCGGCGGCCATCACATCCTGCAGCGCCTGCTCCAGCTGACCCGCCGGATTATGTGCGCTTGGTGCCAGATACTGACCACGGCCCAAACGGGTACGCGTAGCAGAAGGCAATTGCAGCAGTTTCGCCAGTTTGTGATCCAGTTTATCGGATGGTGCCGGGCAGTGATGACCACCGGCGAAAATCACCAATCGCAGCGCACCGGCCACCATGCGGTTCGGGAAGTTGCGCAGCAAATCATCCATCGCCACTTCGGCCTGATGCAGCGCATCCTGCACGCCCCAATGTACCAGCGGCAAATCAGCTTCGTTGCGGCCTTCGTCCTCATAGCGTTTCAAGGTAGCTGACGCCAGATACATCTGGCTCAACACATCGCCGAGACGCGCCGAGATGCGTTCACGACGTTTCAGGCTGCCGCCCAATACCGCCATCGACACATCTGACAGCAGCGCGAGGTTGGCACTCAAACGGTTGATATGCTGATAGTAGCGGCGCGTGGCGTCGCGGGTTGGCGTGGCGCTGGTGCAACCGCCGGTTAAGCCCAGCCACAGGCTACGCACTTTATTGCTGCCAACGTGGCCGATATGGCTGAACAGCGCGCGGTCAAAAGTCACTAAATCGTTTTTCGCTGCGGCGTTCATCTCTTCCAGCACCCAAGGATGGCAACGAATGGCGCCCTGGCCGAAGATGATCATGCTACGTGTCAGGATGTTAGCGCCTTCCACGGTGATGGCGATCGGTGCGCCCTGATAAGCACGCGCCAGGAAGTTGTTTTCGCCCAGCATAATGCCTTTACCGCCAGCGATATCCATCGCGTCGATAATGGCGCGCTGACCGCGATGGGTGCAGTGATATTTAACAATCGCCGACAGCACCGCCGGTTTTTCACCGAGCATAATGCCGCTGGTGATCAGCGTTGCGGCTGCGTCCATTACATAGGCGTTACCGGCAATGCGCGCCAGCGGCTCTTCGATCCCTTCCATTTTACCGATAGAGACTTTGAACTGACGGCGGATGTGCGCATACGCACCGGTCGCCAGCGCAATGCTTTTCACGCTGCCGGTTGAGTTCGAAGGCAGCGTAATACCACGACCAACGGACAAACATTCCACCAGCATGCGCCAGCCTTGACCGGCCATTGACGGGCCGCCGATGATGAAATCGATCGGTACAAAAATGTCTTTACCGCGCGTCGGACCGTTCTGGAACGGCACGTTAAGCGGGAAGTGGCGCTGGCCAATCTCTACGCCAGGCGTGTGCGTTGGGATCAGTGCGCAAGTGATGCCGAGCTCTTCGGTATCGCCCAGCAGATGTTCTGGATCGGAGAGTTTGAACGCCAGGCCCAACACGGTGGCAATCGGTGCCAGCGTGATGTAGCGCTTGTTCCAGGTGAGTCGCATGCCCAGCACTTGCTGACCTTGCCACTCGCCCATGCACACCACGCCGGTATCGGGAATCGCGCCGGCATCCGATCCCGCTTCCGGGCTGGTCAAGGCAAAACAAGGGATCTCATCACCGCGCGCCAGACGTGGCAGGTAATGATCTTTCTGCTCATCGGTACCGTAATGTTGCAGCAGTTCGCCAGGTCCGAGTGAGTTGGGTACGCCGACGGTGATCGCCAGAATGCCAGAGACGCCCGCCAGTTTCTGCAGCACACGCGCTTGCGCATAAGCTGAGAACTCGAGGCCGCCATACTCCTTC
>NZ_DAMBSA010000605.1:0-1893 GCF_032054795.1 Pantoea sp. CTOTU49201 | reverse complement strand
GGCGAGGCCGCGCTACCGCGATGGTGTTGAGCGCGACGGCCAGCGCCTTTTTGTTCTCCGGTCCGCTCACCGGCGCCATTTTGATGATGCACGATGTTGGCGGTATCGCGGGCTGGAAATGGGTGATGTTTATGGAAGGCGGCGGATCGATTGTGATCGGTTTGCTAGCCGCCTTTGTGTTGGTATCTAAACCTGAAGGCGCGAAGTGGCTCAGCGACGCGGAGAAACAGGCACTGGCGCAGCAGTTAGCGCTGGAAGATGCCGCTCGCGAAGAGCATGCGGTGACACACGGCCGCTGGGGCTTGATCACCGATCGCAGCCTTTTGTCTTACTGCCTGATCTTCTTCACCATGACCATGACCGGCTACACGTTAGTGTTCTGGCTTCCGCAGATCATTCAGCGCATTCAGGGCTTCAACAGTTTTGAAATCGGATTGCTGACCGCCGTTCCGTGGTTATTCGCTATCGTCGCGCTGTTTCTGCTGGGCAAAGCCACCGACCGCTATCGCGATAAGCTGGATAGAGGGCTCGGCATCGCCATGCTAATCGCCGCGTGCGGCACCTTTATGGCCACGCTGGGTACGCCGTGGTTCGGTTTTGTGGCGATGATTGTGGCCTGTATCGGCTCCAAAGTCAGCGCGGCGTTCTTCTGGCCGATGCCACAAAGTGAATTACCCGCCTCGATTGCCGCACCTGGCATCGCGCTGATCAACTCGATTGGCAACCTGGGAGGCTTCTTTGCGCCTACGGTATTCGGCTACCTCGAAATGCACACCGGCAGCACCACCGGCGGACTTTACGCGCTGACCAGCGTGTCCGTGGTTACCGGACTCTATTTGCTGCTGCGTCGCAAGCCTGTTCCCCCCGCATTCGGTCACACGGAGAGAAACCATGTCAGACAGTCCAGTCATTAAATCGATGCGCATCGTGCCGGTTGCCGGTTACGACAGCATGCTATTGAACATTGGCGGCGCCCATAACTGCTACTTCACGCGCATCATCGTGATATTGACCGATTCCGCCGGGCATACCGGCGTTGGCGAAACGCCGTGTCATGCATCCACCTTGCAGCTGCTGGAACAGTTTCGTCCGCTGATTGAAGGTAGTTCGCTGCTGCGCCTCAACGCGACGCTAAGCCAGTTGTTCAGCAGCGAGGCGCGTCAGCAGCAAACTTCGCACACCAATGACATTCATATCCCGCAGATGAATCCGGAGAAGTTTTATAACGCCGCCGCCGCCATTGAAGCGGCGCTGCTGGATCTGCAAGGCAAGCTGTTCAATCTGCCGGTAGCGGATCTGCTCGCCAGCGGCAAACAGCGCGACCGCATTCCAGTGCTGGGCTATCTGTTCTACATCGCCGATCGCCAGCGCACCAATATGAACTATCGATCGGGAGAGCATGAGCAAGATGGCTGGTTCCGTCTGCGTCATGAAGCGGCGATGGACAGCGATGCCGTGGTGCGACTGGCCGAAGCGGCAGTTGAGCAATACGGCTTCCGCGACTTCAAGCTCAAAGGCGGCGTGCAGGCAGGCGAAGTGGAAGTGGCAACGGTGGAAGCGCTACTGGCGCGCTTCCCAGACGCACGCGTCACCGTCGATCCCAATGCCAGCTGGTCGCTGGATGAGGCGATTCGCTTTGGTAAGCAGCTGGCCGGGAAAGTGCCGTATCTGGAAGATCCTTGCGGCGCTGAACAGGGCTATTCCGGCAGGGAAACGCTGGCCGAATTTCGCCGCGCCACCGGCGTGCCGGTCGCGACGAACATGATCGCCAACGACTGGCGCCAGCTGCATCATGCGCTGCAGCTGAATGCCATCGATATCCCGCTCGCCGATCCGCACTTCTGGACGATGCGTAACGCCAACGTGGTGGCGCAGTTGTGCAACGAATGGGGG
>NZ_DAMBSA010000604.1:0-1894 GCF_032054795.1 Pantoea sp. CTOTU49201 | reverse complement strand
GGGTGATTAGCTCAGTTGGTAGAGCATCTCCCTTACAAGGAGGGGGTCGGCGGTTCGAGCCCGTCATCACCCACCACTTCGGGTCGTTAGCTCAGTTGGTAGAGCAGTTGACTTTTAATCAATTGGTCGCAGGTTCGAATCCTGCACGACCCACCAATTCAGAGAAAAGCGCCTTTAGGCGCTTTTTTCGTTTCTATCGCTGGCACCTTAGCGAACCAAAACCCAACAAAACCTTTTCGCAAGCTTAACACTCCCTGCCCTCAAGCCTCCCGCTGCTCTGACCGATAACGATAATGGTCTATTGCAAGGAGAAAACCATGTCTATATCCAGCGTTAGTAGTGTCAGCACCGCAAGTAGCGGCGGCGGATCGACCTCAGAAATCGCCAGCCTTAACAAGCAGATTCAATCCATCACCAAGCAGCTGAAAGATCTTTCCAGCGACGATACGCTCACCGATGAGCAAAAGTCTGAACAGGAGCAGATGCTGCAATCACAAATTCAAATGATTGAAGCGCAAATCGCACAGATTGAGCAGCAGCAAGCCGAGAAAGCGCAGCAGAAACAGGAAGCTCAGCAACCAGCGGCGAACAAAGCCGATGGTATTAACCGTCCAACCGATACCAATCAGATCAACGTGTACGTTTAAAACGCCGGCTTTAGCATACGTTGTTGCGTCAGCAGGGCCGCCTGCTGACGCACTTCCTGCCAGATCGCTTCTGCGGCGGGTGTCAGCGAGCGGTTTTTGCGCTTTATCAGCATCAGGCTGCGATTAATTTCCGGATAGAGACGTCGCACTGTGAGTTTGCGTCCTGACGGCAACGGCAAGGCCAGCGCGGGCAGAATGCTGATGCCAATCCCCGCTTCCACCATCGGATAAAGCGTGGCGGGATGACCGATTTCCTGCACCACATTCACATTTAACGCCAGTTGTTGCAGCGCGGCATCGACTAACACGCGACTGCCCGAAGCATAATCCTGCAACACCATATTGCGTCCGGCCAGCATCGACCACTGCGCCTGCTCAATTTGCGCCAGCTCGTCATCTTCATGACACAGCAGTAAAAAAGGCTCCTGCAGAATCTCTTCGCTATCGAAATCGGTGTCGTTGAGCGGACCAATCACAATACCAAAATCAACCTCCGCATTGCGTACGCTTTGCAACACCCATTGCTGCACGCGATCATGCAGGATGACGCGGATATCCGGATAGCGCTGCTGGCTGCTGGCCAGACACTGCGGCATCAGGTGGGCAGAAGGCGTTTGACTGGCGGCAACACGCACCGTGCCGCTGCGCTGTTCGCCATAGCTGCGCACATCCAACACGGTGGTGTTGAGATCTTCCAACAGACGATTAAGCCGCGTGGCCAGCTGCTGCCCCGCTTCGGTCAGCATCACTTCTCGCGTGGTGCGATCCAGTAAGCGTACGCCCATTTCCGCTTCCAGCTCTTTAATGCTGTGGCTAACCGCAGACTGACTCAAACCAATCGCCTGTCCGGCCAGACTGAAGCTGCCGTGATGTGCCACCGCCACAAAGGTTCGCAGCTGACGTAAAGTGTAATTCATCGATATCGCTCATAGATTGATGCAATAAATCAATTTTATTTCTAAACCCAGCGGGCGCACAATCAGCACCATCAATTTTTTAAATTTAACCGGATTTTAACAATGGGATTTTTACGCCTCGATCCGATGATGATTAAACTCATCATCACCGTGCTGCTGGCCAGCTTTATTCCTGCCAAAGGCGTCTTTGTCGACATCTTTGAATATTTGACCACCGCCGCCATCGCCCTGCTGTTCTTTATGCATGGCGCCAAACTTTCGCGCGAGAAGATCATTGCCGGCAGCAGCCACTGGCGTTTGCACTTGTGGATTATGTGCAGCACCTTTGTG
>NZ_DAMBSA010000603.1:0-1911 GCF_032054795.1 Pantoea sp. CTOTU49201 | reverse complement strand
ACTGCTCATAGCGGCTGCGCAGAGGCGATCCTGGACGATAGACCAACGCGATGGTGCGCTGTGGAACAGGCTTGTAGCACGGCAAATAGCAGACGCCATCACGTTCGCGTTCATTCGGCACGGAGAGCGCAGGCAGCAAGGTGATACCGCTTCCGGCAGCAACCATGTTACGCAGCGTTTCTAAACTGGTAGCGCGGAAATGCGTGTCTTCATCGGCACCGGCTTCGAAGCAGAAGCCCATCGCCTGATCGCGCAGGCAGTGACCATCTTCCAGCATCAGTAATTTCTCACCGGCCAGATCCGACATCGGTACGCGATCGCGATCGCGCCACGGATGATCGGCATACACCGCCAGCGTCATTGGCTCATCAAACAGCGGCACCTCAATAAAGGCTTCACTCTCTTTCACCAACGCCACGATGGCACAATCCAGCTTGCCGCTGTCGAGCTGTGCCAGCAGTTGCTGCGTCTGCGCTTCATGCAGGTACATTTCGAGTTTGGGGAAGGTTTTGTGCAACATCGGAATGATGTGCGGCAGCAGATACGGCCCGGTGGTTGGAATCAAACCAATGTGCAGCGGTCCAGACATCGCTTCGCCCTGTTGGCTCGCCATCTCCTTCAACACTTTCACTTCGCGCAGCACGGTTCGCGCTTGATCCACCAGCAACAGTCCAGCCTGAGTAAACAACACCTTACGGCTGGTACGCTCCAGCAGCATCACACCAAGTTCATCTTCCAGCTTACGAATCTGTCCACTTAAGGTGGGTTGGCTGACATGACATGCGTCAGCTGCGCGCCGGAAATGGCGATGCTCCGCAAGTGAAACCAGGTATTCGAGATCACGAATATTCATTGAAATCCTCCAAACCACGATAGCCCGTGGCGATAGATAGAATAGCAATGAACGATTGGCCCTATCAAGGAGTGAGCGGGAATAATGCGCGCATCAACATGATGTGGAGCAGAACCTGCAAACTGCTCAAAACAAATCACTGTGCTGGCCGGGAGTGGCCTGCCCTTGATGATGTGCCTATAACAAAATGTAATTCCGAAGCTAGAGGTTGGCGGGCTACCGAAGAGGTGCCCGCTTTTTTTTTGCTTGTCGCTCGCCTGCTGGATATCAACAGAGCGCGATAAATCGCGCCGCTACGCATTCCTGCACATACCGTAGCGGCGCAATTTATTGCGCATAGCTTTTAACCTAAACGCTTCTGCGCTTCGCCGATGGCGAAGGCGACCTGCTGAGGCGACACGCCGCCCTGCGCATTACGCTTATCGAGACAGGATTGCAGCGACAGAATCGGATACACGTCATCCTCAATCACCGCACTGAACTGCTTCAACTGCGCCAGAGTGAGCGCTTCCAGCGCTACGCCCTGCTTGATCGCTTCCACCACGGTTTCACCGACAATGTGGTGCGCTTCACGGAACGGAACGCCTTTTGCCACCAGATAATCGGCCAGCTCGGTCGAGTTAGCGTAGCCCTGCTCAGCGGCTTCCTGGCAACGTGGACGTTTTACCTGAATGCCGTCCAGCACCAGCACCGACATATGCAGGCAGTCGAGCCAGGTATCCAGCGCATCGAACAGCCCTTCTTTGTCTTCCTGCATATCTTTGTTGTACGCCAGCGGCAGGCCTTTCAGCGTCATCATCATGCCGGTCAATGCGCCCTGCACACGGCCACATTTACCACGGATCAGCTCCAGCGCATCCGGGTTTTTCTTCTGCGGCATCAGCGAAGAGCCGGAAGTGACTTTATCAGACAGCTCAAGGAAGCCCGCTTCACCGGTGTTGAAGAAGATCAGGTCTTCGGCAAAGCGTGACAGATGCACCATACCAATCGAGGCGTCGGACAGCAGCTCCAGCACGTGATCGCGATCGGAAACGGTATCGAGGCTGTTACGCGTGGCA
>NZ_DAMBSA010000602.1:0-1932 GCF_032054795.1 Pantoea sp. CTOTU49201 | reverse complement strand
ACCCAACGATGCGGCCCGCCGCCTGAAAACCGGACGCGCCAATGCGGTTGGTCTGCTCTTTCCCATCAGCCACGCCTCGCTCAATGACAGCTACTACAGCCAAATGCTGCTGACGCTAGATCAACGTCTCGCGCAGCACGATATTGATCTGCTGTTGCTACCCGATAAACCGCAGGAGCAGCAGCGAAAGCTGATTCGCATGCTGCGCAGCGGCGCCATTGATGCCCTGATTTTAACCCACACCATGCCGCAGGATGCGCGACTGCAGCGCCTGCAACAGAAAGGTTTCCGCTTCCTGACGCTCGGTCGCAGCGAGCTGCCACAACCGTACGCGTGGATTGATTACGATAATCACGCCGGTACTTTTCTCGCGGCAGAACACTGTCTGCAACAAGGATGGCCGCGTCTGGCTTATCTCGGCAGTAACGAATCGGCGACGTATATTCTCGATCGCCGCCAGGGATTTATTGATGCGTTGATTCAGCACCAGGCGCCGGTCGATCAATCTCTGATGGCGGCGTTGCCCGCCACGCGTCGATCCGGCTACCAGCAAACCAATGTCTGGCTGGCCCAAGGCGATGCGCCGCAGGCGATCATCACCGATTGCAGCACGCTGGGTGAAGGAGCCGCGATTGCGCTGCAGCAGGCCGCCCGCATAAAGGGTACGCAAGCAATTCCGCTGTATGTGTATGATGGATTGCCGCCCGATTCGATTGTCGATCAGCCGGTGAACGCCATTCTGCAATCATCCCAGCAGCAGATTGGCGAGCGCATCGCCGAAATGGTGCTGCAACTGCTCGATGATGCACCGCTGAGCGAGCTGCAAACGCTCTGGCAACCGGTGCTGCGACTCACTTCTGACGCGCAATGATTGCGCCTGGCCCGAGCTGTGTTAGTCTTCGCCTGTTTCTTTTCAGCAGGTGTAAGCAATGAAAACCAGGCCGCCACGAGCCACAATCAGTGACGTTGCCCGTACGGCAAAAACCGGTAAAACCAGCGTTTCCCGCTATCTGAATGGCGAAGTGAATCTGCTCTCGCCCGATCTCAAAGCCCGTATCGAACAGGCCATCGCCGAACTCAACTATCGTCCCAGCCAGATGGCGCGCGGACTGAAACGCGGTCGCACGCGTTTGATTGGTCTGATCATTGCTGACATCACCAATCCTTACTCGGTTGACGTGCTGAGCGGCATCGAAGCGGCGTGTCGTGCGCAGGGCTTTACTCTGCTGATGTGTAACACCAACAACGAAGTCGATCTCGAACAGCATTACCTGCAACTGCTCAGCAGCTATCAGGTGGAAGGCATTGTGGTTAATGCCGTGGGCATGCATGAAGAAGTGCTTAACCGCCTGCAACAGTCGATGCTGCCGATGGTGTTGATCGACCGAAAAATTCCCGATTTCGCCTGCGATATGGTGGGGCTCAACAACGTTGAAGCCTCCACAATTGCCACCCAACATTTGCTGGATAACGGCTATCAAGCCCTGCTCTTTCTTAGCGAGCCGCTCGGCAGCGTCAATACGCGCCGCGAACGTCTGCGCGCTTTCTACGACACGGTGAACAGTGCGCCACAGATTGCGGCAGAGAATGCCGAAGTGGCGCTGCATCAGCCCGACGCGCTGGAAAAACAGCTGCGGGAATTCCACCAGCGCCATCCCGACAAACGCTGTGCGGTGATCGCCGCCAACGGCGCGCTGACCTTGCAAGTGGCGCGCGCGCTGCAGCGCCTTGCGCTGCGCTGGGGCGAAGCGATTGGCCTGCTGGGCTTTGACGAACTGGAATGGGCGGCGCTGGCAGGCGTCGGCATCACCACCTTAAAGCAACCCACCTGGCAGATTGGTTACGCCGCGCTGGAGCAGGTTATCGCGCGCATTGAGGGCAGCGAGCAACCGGTCAGCGAACAGCTCTTCTCCGGCGAACTGATCGTACGCG
>NZ_DAMBSA010000601.1:1164-1945 GCF_032054795.1 Pantoea sp. CTOTU49201 | reverse complement strand
GCCAGCTCCTCGCGCGCCTGCACGTAATATTGCGAACGCATATCGGTGAGTTTCAGTTCCAGATCCGATTTATCGCGCTGCAAACGCAGCACTTCCACGCTACTGGCAGCGCCGGTTTTCGCCAGGCGTTGCGTGATGGCCAGCTCACGGTTAGCCAGTGCCAGCGACTCTTTGAACTGCGCGGTGGCATCGGTCAGCTGCGCGCGGCGGGTTTTATACAGCCGCGTTTCTGATGCGATCAGATCGGGAAACTTATTCAGCTCCGCCGGGAAACTCAGCGGCTGATCGTTCACTTCCGCATTGAGGCGCGAGGCGGCAGCCAATGCCGCACGATAGCGCGCCGCACTTTCCCCCACATTTGATTCCGAGCGCGTGGCATCCAGACGCGCCACCACTTGCCCGGCCTGCACCTGATCGCCTTCATGCACATACAGCTCGGTGAGAATGCCGCCTTCCAGCGATTGCAGCACCTGATCGCGCGAGCTGGGGATCACTTTGCCGGTGCCGGTGGAGACTTCATCCAGCACGCCAAACCAGGCCCAAATCACCGTGACGAGGATCAGTGCGGTGCTGATGACGATCAGCCGCACCGCGCCGGTGTAATGGGTTTCGGATCGCAGTTCGCCCAGCAGATCGTCGGAGGAATCCACTTCTGCCGCCGTGACTAAGCGCAGTCTTGCCGGTAATTGTTTGATCATGATTGCGCCTCCGGCGGAATGCCGTTAGCACGCGGTGCCGGTAAGGCGTTCTCTTTCGGGCTGTCCATCACCAGTTGTCCCTC
>NZ_DAMBSA010000601.1:0-1154 GCF_032054795.1 Pantoea sp. CTOTU49201 | reverse complement strand
ACACGATCCACCAGCGCGAGGATCGCCGCACGGTGCGTCGCCACGATCAAGGTGCGGCCGTTGAGCCACTGACCGAGCCGTTCGATAAACTCTTTCTCAGTGTGATCGTCGAGCGCCGCCGTCGGCTCATCCAGCAGAATAATGTTGGGATCGCGCAGCAGCATACGCGCCAGCAGCAGCGACTGACGCTGACCACCAGAAAGCCCAACGCCGCCTTCCATAATCGGATGATCTAGGCCGAGAGGCAGACGACGAATAAAATCCGCGCCGCCGCTGACGGTGAGCGCACCAAAGATGGCATCATCGGTGGCGTGCGCCGCGCCCATGGTGAGATTTTCCCGCAGCGTGCCGTGGAACAGCCGCGCGTTTTGCGTCAGCAGGCCCACGTTGCGCCGCACATCCGCCACATCTATGTGCGGCAGGCTGAGGTTATCCAGCCGCAGTTCACCACCGACCAGATCGATGCCGCCGATCATCGCCTGCAGCAAGGTTGATTTGCCCGATCCGTTGCGTCCCAGCACCGCGATGCGCTCGCCCGGTTTGATGGTCAGGCTTTTAATGCGCAGCGCGATGTTCAGCGAATCGGTGTAGTAACGGAACATCGCATCGGTGAATTGGTAGTGACCAAACAGCACCGGCGTGTGAATGCGCGTTTCATCTTTGCTGTTCTCCACCGGCAAATTCATCAGCGCATCAAGGCTGCCTTTTGCCGCTTTCACCTGTTGCCAGCGCGCCAGCACGCCGCACAGTGTTGCCATCGGCGCAATCATGCGTGAAGAGAGCAGCGACGCCGCCACAATCGCACCGGTGGTGATGTCGCCGTTGATCACCATCGGCGCACCGATCACAATCACACTGGCATACACCAAACCTTGTACGGTTACTCCCCAGGTAATCAGCGAGTGCATCACTTTGCGCATCTCCACGCCGGATTGCGCGGTAATGCGAATGTAGCTGTTCCACTGTTGCAGGAAGCGATCTTCCGCCTGCATCAGCTTGATATCCTCCAACCCTTGCACGCTCTCCACCAGCACCGCATTACGCAGCGTCGACTCTTTCAGGTTTTGCTGCGCCAGCTTCGAAAGCTTTTTCTGGCTCAGCACGCCCGGCAAGATCATCAGCAGCACCGCCACCGGCGCAATCCACGCCAGCTG
>NZ_DAMBSA010000600.1:0-1947 GCF_032054795.1 Pantoea sp. CTOTU49201 | reverse complement strand
CGCGAAGCATTTGTTGGTGTAACGAGGTCGCCATAAATGGCGACCCTACGTAGGGTGCGCATTCATGCGCACCTGAATTACACCAACGTCTCCGCCAGCCCGTCGATCATCACCTGCGGCATGCCGCGTGAGCAGTGCTCGATACGGCCGCGCACGCCATACACCTGCGCTAGCGTCTCTGGCGTAATCACCCGCGACGGCTCGCCGTCCGCCAGCAGATTGCCATCCTTCAGCATCAGCGCGTGATCCGCATGACGCAGCGCGATGTTGATATCGTGCACTACCACCACCGTCACAATATTGCGCAGTCGGGTTTCGCGACGTACCAGATCCATTACGTGGAATTGGTAGTTAAGGTCTAGCGCGCTGAGCGGTTCATCCAGCAGCAGCAGTTCCGGGCGACGAATCAGCGATTGGGCCAGGCCAACCAACTGCTTCTGTCCGCCCGACAGCTGATCGAGATAGCGCATGGCTAAATGCGCGATGCCGAGTTGCTCAAGCAGATGCATGATCTCGGCTTCGCTCGAGGCGCTGTGCAAGCCACCCGACGCGCGCTGCGCCACGATAATCGACTCCAGCACGTGCAGATGCACGCCCGCTGGCAGACTTTGCGGCAGATAAACCACGCGCTGCGCCCGGCGGGCAAACGGCTGGCTCATCAGCTCTTCACCGTTCAGCCACAGCTCGCCCTGCCCTTTGCCGAGACCGGCCAGCGCGCGCAGCAGCGTTGACTTGCCGCAGCCGTTAGGGCCGAGCAACACAGTGATTTTGCCCTGCGGCAGTTCCGGCACGTTGAGATCTTCAATCACCTTGCGCTTCGGATAACCGGCGGAGAAATGACTCAGACGTAATCCCTGTTCCATTACACCGTCCCCCGATGACGCAGAATAATGCTGAGGAAGAACGGCACGCCGACCAGCGAAGTGACGATCCCCACTGGAATGATCACGCCGGGAATCAGGTTTTTCGACGCCACCGAGGCCAGCGACAGCACCAGCGCACCGACCAGCGCGCTGGCTGGCAGGTAATAGCGGTGATCTTCACCAAACATCATGCGTGCAATATGCGGCGCGACCAGACCGATAAAGCCAATCGGACCGACAAAGGCCACCGCCAGCGCGGAGAGAATACTGATGCGCAGCAGCGTTGCCAGGCGCAGACGGCGCACGTCGATACCAAAGCTCACCGCACGATCTTCGCCGAGGCGCAGCGCGGTCAGCTTCCAACTGCTGAGCATTGAGAACGGAATCAGGATGGCAAAGGCGGCGGTTAACACGCCGAGCTTTTCCCATGACGCGCGCGCGAGGCTGCCCATGGTCCAGAACACCAAGCCCTGCAAGGTATCTTCGCTGGCGATGAACTGCATCATCGAGACTAATGCGTTGAAGGTGAACACCAGCGCGATACCAAACAGCACCACGCCAGAGGTTGAAACTTTGGTCCAGCGCGTCACGCCATCCAGCATCAAGGCGGCAAACAGCGCAAACACAAAGGCGTTGGCGGAGATAAACCACTGGTCCGGTACACCCGGAATGCCGATGCCGAGGATGATCGCCAGCGCCGCACCAAAGGCCGCCGCCGACGAGACGCCGAGCGTAAACGGGCTGGCGAGCGGGTTATTCAGAATGGTTTGCATCTCTGCGCCGGCGAGGCCAAGCGAGAAGCCCACCACCACCGCCATCAAGGCGTAAGGTAAACGGATATCCCAGACAATCACGCGCGTACCGGCATCGACCGCATCGGGATGCGTCAGCGTTTGCCATAAGGTATCGAGGGAGAGCCCAGCCGGGCCGAGCGTGAAATCCAGAATGACTGAGGCCAGTATCGCCAGCACCAGCACGCCAATTAACAACAGTCGCTGGCGCAGTACCTGACGATAATGTGTGATGGTATCGGTTTCGAGGCCGTTTTCCGCCAGCAGCGTGGCGTCGGTGGTACGCATTGTTC
>NZ_DAMBSA010000599.1:0-1949 GCF_032054795.1 Pantoea sp. CTOTU49201 | reverse complement strand
TTGATGATCGCCTCAACCGCGTGGTGGAAGGTTACGCCATTCTGCAGCCGCGTCTGGCCGAAGAGATCCCGCCCTTTGGACAAGGCCGCTACGCGCGGCTCTCCAGCAGCGTGCCGGGCAACGATGCCTATTCATCGATGTCTTCCGATATCTATCAGGATCTATTTGGCGAAGGTTCGTTTGTCGGCAAAGGCATTTACGATGTGGCGGCTTTCACCCGCGCGACGCGCAATACCTGCCCGGAAAATCTGGTGCTGAGTCACGATCTGCTGGAGGGCTGTTACGCGCGTTCCGGCGTGGTCAGCAATGTGGTGCTGTATGAACACTATCCCGACAACTATCTCAGCGATGTCGCGCGGCGTTTCCGCTGGGTGCGCGGTGACTGGCAGCTGCTGAACTGGTTAAAACTGCGCGTACGTCTCGAGGATGGCGGTTATCAGGCCAATCCGCTAAGCGCGCTTTCGCGCTGGAAATTGTTCGATAACCTGCGTCGCAGTCTGGTGGCTCCTGCCTTGCTACTGCTGATGTTTCTGGCCTTCACTTGGGTAGCGAATCCGCCGTTTTGGCTCGGCTGTATTGCGCTGTTCCTGCTGCTGCCAAGCGCTTTTGCGCTTAGCATGGAAGGCATGCGCAAAAGCAAAAAGCGCGCCTGGCAACATCATCTCTCTATCTTGTCCTCGGACGCGTTGATGCGCCTGAGCCGCGCGGGAATGACGCTGGCGGCACTGCCGCATGAAAGTTATTGGTCGCTGAAAGCCATTATCGTCACGCTGTGGCGATTGAACGTCAGCGGGCTGTTTCTCCACGAATGGAAAAGCGCGTCGGCGGGCAGTTCATCGCCCACGCCGTCACTGCGCCATTTTTATCAGGCGATGTGGTTTAATCCGGCGGCAGGCGTTGCACTGTCACTTTTAACCGTGCTGATCAATCCACCACTGATCGCGTTGGCGTTGCCGCTTTCCTTGCTGTGGCTGATCACGCCGTGGTTGTTATGGCAATTGAGTAAACCTGCCCATGCGCGTCAGAAAAAGCTCTCCGTCGAGCAGCAGCAGTTTTTGCGACACACCGCGCGCCACACCTGGGCTTGGTTTGAGGATTTCGTCATCGCCGAGCATAACCACTTGCCGCCGGATAACTTCCAGGAAGTGTTGCAGCCGGTGGTGGCGCACCGTACTTCGCCGACCAATATCGGCCTGTCGCTGCTGGCTAATTTAACCGCGTGGGATTTCGGCTACATCACGCAGAAGCAGGTAATTAGCCGTTCGCTCGCCACGCTGGATAGCCTCGATCGCATGGAGCATTTTCGTGGACATCTCTACAACTGGTACGACACCTACACGCTGAAACCGTTAAATCCGCGCTACGTTTCTACTGTCGATAGCGGCAACCTCGCTGCGCACCTAGCCACTTTGCAAGCGGGCCTTGCGCAGTGGAAGCATCTGCCAGTAATCGCTTTACCGGTGATCATGGCTGGTCTGAATGACACCTTGATGTTGGCCAAAGCGCAAATGGGCACAGAGCGTCACGATCGCTGGGATGAGCTAGCCGAGCAGTTTGTTGCGCTGCAACAAGTCGCACCCGCCGCGATTGCCAATCATCTTTCATCCCTGATCGCGCTGAGTGAAATTCTGCTGGCGCAGCTCAAGCTGCCGCCGTCGCAGGTGAAATGGTTTGAACGCTTCATCCACCAGCTCAGCGATTTTCAGCAAGAGTGGATGCGCTATTTCAGCTGGATCGGGCCGGATGATGTGCTGCCTGACGCCTTGCCTTCGTTGCTGTGGCTGAGTGAATTAAAGCTTCATCGCCCCGGCCTTAATGCTCAGCTCGCCGCTTCCGTAATGTGGGCCGCGCGAGAACGCATGGCGACCTTGCTGGAGCTGGAAGGACGTCTGGAGGATCACGCCAAAATGGATTTCCGCTTTCTCTATGTCGACAAAACCGCACTGTTC
>NZ_DAMBSA010000598.1:0-1957 GCF_032054795.1 Pantoea sp. CTOTU49201 | reverse complement strand
CGACGACAAGAGCAAAAGCAAGCTGCAGGGATCGTTCAAGCGCTTCAGCGATATTATGCTGAGCCGCATCTCAGCCGATCTTCGTGAAACCTTCGTTGACGTCCAACTGTTCAATGAGTTTCAGGATAAAGCGACGCGCCTGAATCGCCAGCTGCTGGCGGTGAACCTGCTGGCGGGTGCTTATCCGGCGGAAGAGGTGAATGTTTGGCTGGAAGGCTGGCTGGAGTTACAGCACGCTATTCGCGTCAAACAGAATCACGGCTTAATGCAGCTGGTGAATCTGGCGATTAAACCAGCGCCGTTCTGGCTCAATAGCGGAATCAAACGCTAACGAAAAATCCAATCAGGGAGAGAAGATGTTGTTACCGTTACCGGCGCTAATGCAGGCGCAGTTGGCTAATGTGGCAGAGCGACTTAATTTGCCACCCTCAGCGTTCACGCCAGAACAGGCGGGCGCGCTGACTTTTAGTGACTTTATCCTCGATAACCTGCAGCAGCATCCCGAATGGTGGCAGCATCTGCAAAAGCAAGCGCCTGCACCAGATGAATGGCAGCACTATGCCAGCTGGCTGAAGGACGCGCTGCAAGCCGTTGATAACGAATCCTCCCTGATGCGCGAACTGCGTTTGTTCCGGCGTCACATGCTGGTGCGCATCGCCTGGATGCAGGCGCTGCAACACGCCACTACCGAACAAAGTTTGCAGCAGCTCAGTACGCTGGCGGAAATTCTCATCGCTGCCGCACGCGACTGGGTTTGGCAGGATTGCAGCCGCGACTTCGGTACGCCATGTAATGAAGCCGGCGAAGCTCAGCCGATGTTGATTCTCGGCATGGGTAAACTCGGTGGCTGTGAACTCAATTTCTCTTCTGATATCGATCTGATTTTTGCCTGGCCGGAAAACGGCGTTACGCAAGGTGGGCGACGCGAGCTCGATAATGCGCAATTCTTCACGCGCATGGGGCAGCGGCTGATCAAAGTACTCGATCAGCCAACGGTGGATGGGTTTGTCTATCGCGTGGATATGCGTCTGCGCCCGTTCGGTGATAGCGGTCCGCTGGTGCTGAGCTTTGCGGCACTGGAAGATTATTATCAGGAGCAGGGCCGCGACTGGGAACGCTATGCGATGGTCAAAGCCCGCCTGATGGGCGATGATCACGGACACTGGAGCCAGGAATTGCAGCAAATGCTGCGTCCTTTCGTCTATCGACGCTATATCGATTTCAGCGTGATTCAATCGCTACGTAACATGAAGGGCATGATCGCGCGCGAAGTGCGTCGACGCGGCTTGAAAGACAACATTAAGCTCGGCGCTGGCGGTATTCGTGAAACAGAATTCATTGTGCAGGTCTTCCAGCTAATTCGCGGTGGACGTGAGCGCTCACTACAATTGCGTTCCTTGCTCCCTACGCTTGAAGCCATTGGCGAGCTGGCTTTGTTAAGTCAAAAACAGATCGAGCATCTGCGTGAAGCCTATCTGTTCCTGCGTCGGCTGGAAAACCTGCTGCAAAGTATTAATGATGAGCAAACGCAAACGCTGCCAGAGAACGAACTCGACCGCCAGCGCTTAGCCTGGGCGATGGGCGCGGCAGACTGGAGCGTTCTGATGGCGCAGCTGGAGCTGCAAATGGCCGGTGTGCGCGCCATCTTTGATGAGCTGATTGGCGACGATGCGCCAGATGTCGACGACCAGCCGCAGTTGGCTGAATTTGCCGGTTTGTGGCATGACGCACTGGAAGAGAGCGATCTCGTCCCGGTTGTGCCGCAGTTGGACGATGCGCAGCGTCATGCGCTTTACAACGCGTTGAACAACTTCCGCCAGGATGTGAGCCGCCGCACCATTGGTCCGCGCGGTCGTCTGGCGCTTGATCAGTTGATGCCGCGTCTGCTCAGTGAAGTCTGCCCGCGCGAAGATGCGGATGTGCTGCTGAACCGCCTGACGCCGCTGTTACTGGGCGT
>NZ_DAMBSA010000597.1:0-1963 GCF_032054795.1 Pantoea sp. CTOTU49201 | reverse complement strand
TGCCAGCGCGGCGGAGAGCGAGCAACCGGTGCCGTGCGTGTGCCGCGTATTAACACGCGGTGCGGTAAAGCGCTGACGTCCGTCGCGCGTAATCAGCCAATCCGGGCTTTCGGCATCGCTGAGATGCCCGCCCTTCATCAGCACCGCTTCACAGCCGAGATCGAGCAGCGCATCGCCCTGCTGCAACATGGTTTTCTCATCCTGCGCCATCGCGCGTCCCAGCAGCGCAGCGGCTTCCGGCAGGTTTGGCGTGATCAACGACACCTGCGGCAGCAGCAATTCGCGCACGCTGGCTACCGCATCAGGCGACAGCAGCGCATCGCCGCTTTTGGCAATCATCACCGTATCCAGCACCACAAACGGCAGGCTGGCCCGTTTCAGCCGCTCAGCGACCACCTCGACAATCGCGGTTTCGGACAACATGCCAATTTTCGCAGCATCGATGCGCACATCATCCAGCACCGAATCGAGCTGTGCACCGACAAAATCCGGTTCGATGCGATAGACCGATTGCACACCACAGGTGTTTTGCGCCACTAGCGCGGTAATCACGCTGGTGCCATAAGCGCCCAATGCGGAGAAGGCTTTGAGGTCGGCCTGAATACCCGCGCCACCGCTGGGATCGGTGCCGGCAATGGTTAATGCGTTGATGCGTTTCATGCTTTCACCTCCAGCGTCCACAACGTATCGAGGAAGGCAGCAACAAAGCTGCCCGGCCCTGCGACCTGGCGTGCTGCCAGCTCACCGGCCAGCGACATCACGCGGCAAGCCGAAGCCACATGTTGCAGGCGATCGCCTGGCAAACTGGTGAAGGCCGCAACCACCGCTGACAACGCGCAACCGGTGCCAACCACGCGCGTCATCAGCGGGCTGCCGCCGGGAATTGCCAGCGTTTGCGCGCCGTCGGTGACGTAATCGACTTCACCGGTCACCGCCACAATGGTGTTGAAATCACGCGCCAGCTGCTGAGCGGCGCTCAGCGCGGCATCGGCCTGATGCAGACTGTCCACGCCGCGTCCGCCGGTTGCCTGATGCGCCAGGGCGAGAATTTCTGAAGCGTTACCGCGAATCGCCGCAGGTTGCAGGCTCAATAACTGCTGGCAGAAGGCGGTGCGCAGCGTTAATGCGCCGACCGCCACCGGATCCAGCGTCCACGGCGTGCCTGACGCTTGCGCAGCTTGCACCGCCGCCAACATCGCATCACGTCGCTCGCAGGTTAAGGTGCCTACGTTTATCAACAACGCATCGGCAAAACCGGCAAACTGCGCCGCTTCCTCGGGATCGATCACCATCGCGGGTGAGGCTTGCAGTGCCAGCAGCACGTTGGCGGTAAAGGTTTGCACCACGTCATTGGTCATGCAGTGCACCAGCGGCGCTTGCTGACGCAGCAGCTGCAAAGAGTGCGCGAGTTGCGCGGGGGAAAGAAGGTCAGGCTGTTTCATAAGGCTCCCAACCGGCGATCAAGAAGGCGAATGCGGTCAGGCATCTGACTTCCCTACGCTGGCATTATCCAGATCAGGTCAGCGGGTGTATCTCAGCCCTGTATTAGAGGGGCACCCCGAGTCAAAACTACGTTGGCGAGCATAGGGAACAAGCCTGATGAAAGCAAGTTATCGCCACTTTCTCTGTGGATCTTGCTCGCAAAGTTACGTTTTACAGGTTCATCTAACTGATTGAATAAAGTCCTTAAAAACCCTTCTTTTTGCGTGCCATGTCATACTTTGTAATAAATTCCATTGATAATTCGCGTCGCGAAAAATAGCATCCCTCGCAACTTGTTTCATGACGAAACAGTACGGATTTATTAATTGTTCATGGAAGCATCACGGAGGATTTGCTATGCGTAGGATTCCACGCGCCCCGCTCTCTGCGGCCATTATCTCTGCCCTGTTTGCCGGTACCTTTGTCCCTATTCCCTCCGCCCACGCCACGGGTTTTGTCGAAGATTCCACACTCTCTGGCA
>NZ_DAMBSA010000596.1:0-1964 GCF_032054795.1 Pantoea sp. CTOTU49201 | reverse complement strand
ACGCGCGGAGAGGCGACCAAAGGCTTTATGCGCCACGCCTTGTTCCGCCAGACCATACAACATGCGGCTGGTGGAGAAGATACCGCTATTAGCGGAAGAGGCGGCGGAGGTCAGCACCACGAAGTTGACGATGCTGGCAGCGGCAGGCAAGCCAATCAGCACAAACATCTCAACGAACGGGCTACGATTCGGCAGCACCTGATTCCACGGCGTTACCGCCATGATCACCATCAGCGCCAGCACGTAAAACATAATGATCCGCAGCGGAATGGCGTTAATCGCGCGTGGCAGAACTTTGTGCGGATCTTTGGTTTCTGCCGCCGCAGTGCCGACCAGCTCAATGCCGACAAAGGCGAAAACCGCAATCTGAAAACCGGCAAAGAAGCCGCTTAACCCTTTCGGGAACATGCCGCCGTGATCCCAGATGTTACTCAGGGACGCAGTGCCACCATTTGGCGACGGATAATGCATGCTCACCAGCACAATGCCGGTAATGATCAGCGCAACAATGGCGACGATTTTGATAATCGCGAACCAGAATTCCATCTCACCAAACAGCTTTACCGTAGCGATGTTCAATGCCAGGAAGACAAAGACGCACAGCAGGGCACTCATCCAGATGGAGAAGTCCGGGAACCACAACTGAAAATAGGCGCTGATGGCGACCACATCGGCAATGCCGGTCACCACCCAACAGAACCAGTAAGTCCAGCCGGTAAAGTAACCCGCCCACGGACCGAGTAAATCAGCGGCGAAATCGCTAAAGGATTTGTATTCGAGGTTGGATAACAGCAGTTCGCCCATGGCGCGCATGACGAAAAACAGCATAAAACCAATGATCATATAGACGAAAATGATCGACGGACCTGCCAGGCTGATGGTTTTACCCGAGCCCATAAACAGCCCTGTGCCGATGGCGCCACCGATAGCAATCAGCTGAATGTGGCGATTATGCAGGCTACGCTGGAGCTTATCCGGCTGTTCGGCCTCAACGAGCGCCTCTTTTGATTGATCAACCATAAATTATTCTTTCCTGTCGGGATGTTGTGTCAGCTCTAATGGCTGTTTTGCCCGTCATACTTCAAGCCGCAGATGCGTTGGCTACGCGTGTTCACCCCAGGAACTGACTAAATTAAGCTCCCCATGATTCACACTCTTGCCGCCTTTCTGCGGCTCGAATTATTTAGGGCAATCGTTATGAGCCGTTGTATAGGCAAGTGGCATAAGATAGTGGAAAGCTAAGCAGTTTCGGTAATGGTTTTTCCCCCTTTGTGACCTTTTACGCGCTTTGCTGTGTCAGTAATTATTTACAGAGTTTAAAGCGCCGTCATTTTGCGTAAATCTTCAACAATTAAGCGATTTACGTCACTTTCCACCCGCATGACTTCTACACTTGTTAGTTCGTTTCATCAGGAAAAGTGAGGCATTGTGCGCGCTCTGTTCGCCGTCGCGTTGCTGGCTGTTTGCGGCTGGCTCAGTTTGCCGTGGTTGAAAACCCATCTTCCGCCTCAGTGGAATCCCTTTACGCCGCTTAAGGTCACCGACCCGCCAGGTTGGATGACACGCTACAAGCTGAAAAAGCTGAATGGCGATCCCGCCGCCTGTATGGCGGTGATGCAACAAGCTAGCGAACAGCGGCTGGTGCAGTTTCGCGCCGTGCCGCCGATGCAGGGTGATTGTCCGATCGAACAGCCGCTACGCATCAACGGCTATGGCGATGTTTCTCTTAGCAGCAGTTTTCTCGCCAGCTGTCCAATGGCGGTGACCAGCACCATGTTCGTGATTAACAGCGATAGAGCGTTACGCCAGGCCGGTTTTGACAGCCCGCTGAAACGCATTGCTCATGTTGGCAGCTACGCTTGTCGCAATATTTATCATCGTCAGGAAGGGCGTTTGAGCGAGCACGCCAGCGCTGATGCCTGGGATATCACCGGATTTCAATTGGCTAACGGGCGTTGGTTACA
>NZ_DAMBSA010000595.1:0-1977 GCF_032054795.1 Pantoea sp. CTOTU49201 | reverse complement strand
CGGCACCACCGCTGCTGGACGGCTTGCAGGAAAAAGCCATCTGGCTGGATATGCGCAATGAATATCTCGCCAGCTTCCTGCTGCGTCTGCTGCAACAGCAGGGTATTCAGGTGGCGTATTATCACGGCCAGGCGGCAGCGGATGATGTGATCATCAGCGATCACGATGAGCCCGCTGCGCAAAGCGGACGCGCGCATATTCGTATTTGTGGTCAGCACATCGATATGCCGCACGAAACCGCGCCGGGGCAATGGATTCAGAGTAGCGCGATGCTGCACGATCTGCCGCAGCTGTTGGGCCGCATCTATCGCATCAACATCAATAGCGAAACCGCCACGCCGCTACCGTTAACCGCGCCAAAAGCGGCCGCGACTTTCGAAGATATCATCGTGCTGATTGTTGATGACCATCCGATCAACCGCATGCTGCTGTCGGAACAGTTGGGCACCGTGGGTTATCAGACCAAAACCGCGCAGGACGGCGTGGATGCGCTGAACGTGCTGAGCCGCAATCATATCGATATCGTACTGAGCGATGTGAACATGCCAAACATGGATGGTTATCGCCTGACGCAACGTCTGCGTCAGTTAGGACACACTTTCCCGGTGATTGGCGTCACGGCCAATGCGTTAGCGGAAGAGAAGCAGCGCTGTATGGATGCGGGCATGGATAACTGTTTGTCGAAGCCGGTTACGCTGGATGTGCTGAAAAGTACGCTGGCGGTGTATGCGGAACGCGTCAGAAAGGGCAGGGAAGAGACGTAATACGCGAGAAAAAAAACGGGCGGTGTCAGAAGACGCCGCCCATTCAGGATTACTCTTTGTCGACCTGAGTGGCGCTAACAGAAGAGAGATAGTTCAGCAGCGCGATATCATTTTCCACGCCCAGTTTCATCATGGCTGATTTCTTCTGGCTACTGATGGTTTTGATACTGCGGTTCAGTTTCTTAGCAATCTCGGTCACCAGGAAACCTTCTGCGAACAGACGCAGTACTTCACTCTCTTTCGGCGACAGACGTTTGTCACCGTAACCGCCAGCGCTGATGCGCTCCAGCAGTTTTGCCACGCTTTCCGGCGTATATTTTTTGCCTTTCTGCAGAGCAGCCAGCGCTTTTGGCAGATCGGTTGGCGCGCCTTGCTTCAGTACGATCCCTTCGATATCCAGATCCAACACCGCGCTCAGGATCGCTGGGTTATTGTTCATGGTAAGAACGATAATCGAGAGATCCGGATAGTGACGTTTGATGTATTTAATCAGGGTAATACCGTCACCGTACTTCTCGCCTGGCATGGAGAGGTCGGTAATCAGGACATTGGCGTCCAGTTTGGGCAAGCTGTTTACTAATGCTGTTGAGTCTTCAAACTCACCTACAACGTTAACCCATTCAATCTGTTCCAGTGACTTACGGATACCGAACAGAACGATCGGATGGTCATCGGCAATAATTACGTTCAAGTTATTCATCTTATTGGTTACCTTGCTGCAGCAGTTGGCTGACGTACGCGTCAATTTCACTGGTGGTATTTTTAATGGTTAAATCGTCACATACTTTAATGTGTTGTTCTAACGCTTCACAAAGCAGTTTACCTGACCCCAGATTGAGCATGGCAAACACGCCTTTCAGGCGATGTGCTGTCTGAGCAAGCGAGGGATAATCCTTTTCCGCCGCTTCAGTATACAGTCTCTTCACATCTGGCGGTACTGTCTCGGTAAACAGCTGGAAATAGCCTCCGCTCATCAGCGGCGTGGCTTCTTCATCTTCGCGACTCTCCTCTAACAAATCATGAGAAAGCTGCTTTTCAATCAGGGCCAGCAGCGCATCAAGCAGTGCATTACTGAGATTGAAGTTGACCCGGAATTGTTGATCGTTCAACGCGTGATGACCCATTTCGTCACCAGCCAGTAACAGCGCCCAACCGTTCAGACGGGCGGGATCGTCGGTTACCAGCACATCATGATACTGACCGGTCAAACGTT
>NZ_DAMBSA010000594.1:0-1979 GCF_032054795.1 Pantoea sp. CTOTU49201 | reverse complement strand
AGAGCAGGCCGCCTCACTGGAGCAGACTGCAGCCAGCATGGAGCAGCTCACCGCGACGGTGAAACAGAACGCCGAGAATGCGCGTCAGGCGTCGCAGCTGGCACTCAGCGCGTCCGATACCGCACGCAAAGGTGGCGAGGTGGTCGATGGCGTGGTGCGTACCATGCAGGATATCGCCGGCAGTTCGAAGAAGATCGCCGACATTATCAGCGTGATTGATGGCATCGCTTTCCAGACCAACATCCTGGCGCTGAACGCGGCGGTTGAAGCGGCGCGCGCCGGTGAACAGGGCCGTGGTTTTGCCGTGGTGGCGGGTGAAGTACGTAACCTGGCGCAGCGCAGTGCGCAGGCGGCAAAAGAGATCAAAGGCTTGATCGAAGACTCGGTGAACCGCGTCAACAACGGTTCGCAACTGGTCGGCACCGCCGGAGAGACCATGAATGATATCGTCGGTGCCGTCACGCGCGTCACCGATATTATGGGCGAAATCGCCTCGGCATCGGATGAGCAGAGCCGTGGTATCGATCAGGTAGGACAAGCGGTGACCGAGATGGACCGCGTCACCCAGCAGAACGCCTCGCTGGTGGAAGAGTCCGCTGCTGCTGCTGCATCACTGGAAGAGCAGGCGAGCCGCCTGAGCCAGGCGGTATCGGTGTTCCGCATTCCGCGCGCCGCGCAGGCGCAACCGAAGGCGAGCATGGTACGTCAGATCGCCAGCGCACCGCGCAAAGCGGCTGCCGCGCCGGTGAGTGACGGCAACTGGGAGACGTTTTAACCGTTAGTAACAGGTCGCCATAAATGGCGACCTTCTTCATCCCCAAGCTGGTCCAACCCCTGCGAACACACATAAAGATCCCCTTTTGAGCGCCGATAACAGAGGCGATCCGCCAACCAATGAGGTGTTTATGTTTAGTCGTATTCGTGTTGTATCCGGCCTGCTGTGCGTGCTGGCGCTGTTTGCCTTACTGCAGCTGTTCTCCGGTGGGGTGTTCTACTCCACGGTCAAAGCCGATAAAGATAATTTTGCCTATAACCAGCGTCTTAGCACGCTGCAGCGGGCGATGGGCACCTCATGGGTATCGCTGGTTCAGGCGCGTAACACGCTGAACCGTGCGGGGATCCGTTACCTGCTGGACAGTCAGCAGGCTGGCTCAGGCGCAACCGTGAAAGATCTGGTGGCGCTGGCGAGTGAGGAGTTGAAGAACGCCGATCAGGGTTTTGCCGAATTTAACGCCAACCTGTCTGAAAAGGGCAAAAAGGCCGAGAACGTGCTGACGCTGCAGGCCAACTACAACGCCTATCGGGGTGCATTGGGTGAGTTGATCGATTTCCTCGGTAGCGGAAATTTCAAAGGATTTGTTGATCAGCCGACGCAGGGATTCCAGGACAAATTTGCCAAAGATTACAACGCGTGGCTGAGCTACAACATTGTGCTCGCCAATCAGGGCATTGAAGCCAATGACGCGGCGTATACCAAGTCAATCATGCTGGTGGTCGGCACGCTGCTGGTGACCTTGCTGGTGATTGCGCTGGTGTGGAGCGGCATGCGTACGGTGCTGATCCGTCCGCTGAAGCAGAGCATCGAGCACATTCGTCACATCGCACGCGGTGATTTGACGCAGCAGGTCGACATCACGGTGCGCAACGAGATGGGCGAGCTGCTCACCTCGGTGCAAGAGATGCAGCAAGAGCTGGCGCGAACGGTGCGTACCGTGCGTGACGGTTCCGATGCCATCTACACCGGTGCCAGCGAAATCGCCATGGGCAACAACGATCTCTCCTCGCGTACCGAGCAGCAAGCGGCTTCGCTGGAAGAGACCGCTGCCAGCATGGAGCAGTTGACCGCCACCGTGAAGCAGAACGCCGAAAACGCCCGTCAGGCGTCGCAGCTGGCGCTCACCGCCTCGGAAACCGCGCAGCAGGGCGGCAAAGTGGTGGATGGCGTGATCACCATGGATGCCGCCAGTACCCTGCAAGAG
>NZ_DAMBSA010000593.1:0-1985 GCF_032054795.1 Pantoea sp. CTOTU49201 | reverse complement strand
GCACTCCGTTATGCTGATGGGCGGCGTGCTGCCGCTGCTGGTGCTGCCTTTTTTAGTGCGCGGCTTACCGGAATCAGTACGTTTCCTGATTAGTCGTCGCGCGCCTGCCGCACATATTCACGCCATCCTCGAACGTATGTTGCCCGGCACCGTGCAGCCGGGTAGCCATTATCAAAGCACTGAGCTGCCCACCGCGCGTAATGGTTCCGTGGCAACCGTGGTGTCGCGCCGCTATCTGTTTGGCAGTTTGATGTTGTGGGGCGGCTACTTTATGGGGCTGTTCCTTGTTTACCTGATTGGCAGCTGGATGCCTTCACTGATCAGCACGCTTGGCATGTCGGTGACGGAAGCAGCGATTGTCACGGCGATGTATCAGGCCGGTGGAACCATTGGCTCGCTGTTTGCCGGTTGGTTGATGGATCGCATCAACGCCAATCTGGCGCTAGCGGTGATCTATTTCTGCGGCGGCATTGCCATTGTGGCGCTGGGTTTTTCTCCCGCGCAGGTTGGCTTAATGAGCGCTATCGCTTTCTGCAGCGGCTTCTGTTTCAACGGTGCCAACACCGGCATGAATGCGCTTTCCGCCAGTTATTATCCAACACACGCTCGAGCCACCGGCTCCAGCTGGATGCATGGCGTTGGCCGCATCGGCGCCATCATCAGCGCGTTTGTGGGTGCCGAGTTGTTAACGCTCGGCTGGACGTTCAGTCAGATCTTCCTGCTGCTGGCGATTCCTGCGGTATTAACCACCATTATGCTGGTGCTGAAATGTCGCTTTGGTGACCAGTCAAACCTCACTGAGTGACAAGGCGATCACAGTTCCACGAAATTGTTACCCGCCGCTAAAGGGTTGATCTACAGTAGCAACAACCCGTAAGCCCAAGGTGATGATGATGCCAAACTTTCTCAGCAGCGATGCCATCCGCACGCTGTTCTCGCAGGCAATGTCGACCATGTATCAGCAGGAAGTGCCGCAATACGGCACGCTGACGCAGTTGGTCACCGCCGTTAATGAACGTACGCTAGAAGCCAATCCCGAGTTGAAAAATCGCCTGTCTGCTGCCGATGAGCTGAGTCGCCTCAGCGTCGAGCGTCACGGTGCGATTCGCGTCGGCAAAGCTGAAGAACTCAGCACGTTGCGCCAGATGTTTGCCGTGATGGGCATGGAAGCAGTGGGATATTACGACCTGTCGCAAGCCGGTGTGCCGGTGCACTCCACGGCGTTTCGTCCGGTCAGCGACCGCGCGTTGCGCCATAATCCGTTCCGCGTGTTCACTTCGCTGCTGCGTCTGGAACTGATTGATGATGCGGCGCTGCGCGAGAAGGCCGCTGCGATTCTCGCCGCGCGCGATATCTTTACGCCGGGTTGCCGCGCCTTAATCGCTAAGCATCAACAGCAGGGCGGCTTAAACGCAGCGGATGCGGCGACTTTCGTGCAGGAAGCGCTGGAAACTTTCCGCTGGCATGCGCACACCACCGTGGACAGCGCCACTTATCGCGCGCTGAGTCAGCAGCATCGTCTGATTGCTGATGTGGTGTGTTTCCGCGGCTGCCACATTAACCATTTGACGCCGCGCACGCTGGATATTGACCGCGTGCAATCGCTGATGCCTTCGCGCGGTATCGATCCCAAAACCTTGATTGAAGGCCCGCCGCAGCGCAAGGTGCCGATTCTGCTGCGCCAGACCAGCTTCAAAGCCCTGGAAGAAGCGGTGCACTTTAACGATGGCACGCCGGGCACGCATACCGCGCGCTTTGGTGAGATTGAACAGCGCGGCGCAGCGCTCACGCCGAAAGGGCGCGAACTCTACGATCGTCTGCTGACCGAAGCCGGTACCGGCAGCGATAACCAACATCACCAGCAACATCTCAGCGCGGTGTTTAGTGATTTCCCCGATGACGAAGAGAGCTTACGCGAGCAGCAGCTGGCGTGGTTCCGCTATCGCCTGACCGACAAAGGCGAGCATCTGCCGCCACGCGCGGGC
>NZ_DAMBSA010000592.1:0-1995 GCF_032054795.1 Pantoea sp. CTOTU49201 | reverse complement strand
GAAGGTACCGCGCAGCGGCGGGTTGGGCTGGCGCAAGGCCCGGGAGTGCAGAGGGTGTGGCCAGACGCCCTTTGCTCGGTCGCCGCACGAAAGTGCTGCAACTACCTCAGCAGATGGCGTAATGCCGCTCTGCGCTTAACTGATCGGCATTACGCCATGACGTTTCTATCCCAACCTAAACAACGAAATCGCCTGCTTCAGCGCATTAGCCTGCTGCTGTTGCTGCTGCGCCACTTGCAACGTTTCCGCCACGTGCTGCACGTTATGATGCACGCTGTGATCGATGCTATTGATGCTCTGCTGAATCTGCTCAATGCTCAAATTCTGCTGCTCACTCATCTCCGACAGTTCCGTCACCAGCTGCGATAACCCACTAATACTGCTATGAATCTCGCGCATGGTTTGCGCCGCATGCTCCACCTGCACGGTGCCGTGTTCGGTGCTGGTTGAACTGGCATCCATCAGCTGACGGATTTCGCGCGCCGCACTTTCGCTGCGCATCGCCAGATTACGCACTTCGCTGGCGACCACGGCGAAACCGCGTCCCTGATTACCGGCGCGCGCTGCTTCCACCGACGCGTTCAGCGATAAAATATTGGTCTGAAACGCAATGCCGTCGATCAGCTCCAGAATGATCTTCACCCTTCTCGACTCTTCGCTGATTTTCTCCATCGAGCGAATCGCCGACTGAATGTTCTCTTCACCACGCGTCGCCACCGCGCGGGTTTCACTCGCCAGCTCGCGCGCACTTTGCGCTTTGTCGCGGGTTAAGCTGGCGGCGATGCTGATTTCCGTCATGGCGCTGGCCGCCACTTCCAGCGCCTGCGCCTGTTCATCGGTACGCGTTGAGAGCGCGGCGTTGCGTTCAAGAATGCTGTCGGACTCCGCCAGCAACAGGCCAACGCCGTCGCTTACCTGATGCAAGGTGCCGTGCATGGTGCCGAGCGTAGTGCTGAAGGTGCGCGCGAAAGGGGTTTCACTCTGCTGGGTATCGGCACTCAGCGTGAGATAACCGGCTTGCTGATTGATGTGGGCCGCCAGCTGCGCCACTTCGCTAGCGGAGCGCGCATCCGCAGCCATCTGGCGCGCAATCACCAGCAGCATCGCGGTTTGCACCACCACAAACAGCGCATGGAAAAACACCATGTCCCAGCCCGGATGATGGAACACCACCACGCCGAACAGGTCATTTTCCTGCAGATAATTGAACAACACATGGTGCGTGGCGGCCGCCGCAGCACCCATCAATAACGGGCGCACATCGCGCCACGCCAGCAGCGCTGACATCAACACAAACACCGAGAAGTGATACTCGGTTTCGCCGCCGCCAACCTGAATCAGCAAGCCAGCCCAGCCGATTAACAGCGTGGATAACACCAGCCGTGAAGTGAGCGTGCCGCGCAGTGCGGTACCGAAAAACGTCGCCAGCAGCGCCAACACTAAGCCGGCAATCAGCGCCACCAGCACGCTGTCATTGAGCCAGCCAACGCCAAGAGCGATCGGCAACAGCGCCCAACTGAGGATCACCGCCAGGCTATCCGCGCGCTGAGCGATACGTTTGAGCGAAACCATCTCCACCGGCGAAGCTGCCGGGCCTGACAAGGGCGTTGCGATCATGACATTTTTCCACACCAGAAGTTGATCGTAGAGCCCCAAAATCGTGGGGCAAAGCGCACGGACTCAGTGGTGAAAAATATCGGCGAAGCGGCGAGAAAGTTTAGTTGCGGTAATTAATGATAGCGGGATCTGTGATCGGGCCCTCACCCCAGCAGGCACCGAACGGTCCCCTCTCCCGCTTGCGGGAGAGGGTTAGGGTGAGGGGAAACAGCTACTTAGCCGCAAACTGCGCGTAGTTCTCAGGCGTAATGGTTTGATACGGAATCCAGTTAAACTCCTGCACTTTCTGTTTCTCCAGCAGCGCTTTAGCCACCTGCACCGCGCCGGTCGCCTGCCCTTTTGCATCCTGGAAAATGGTCAGCGTCATTTTGCCGTTCT
>NZ_DAMBSA010000591.1:0-2042 GCF_032054795.1 Pantoea sp. CTOTU49201 | reverse complement strand
TGAACCGGCAAACATGTCGGCAAACGAGATGGTGCTGGATTTAAAACCGGCTGTGGCGGAGTTGGCGATGTTGTTACCGATGACGTCGAGGTTACTGGAGGCAGCACTCAGACCACTCACCGCTTGTGAAAAAGACATAGTATTTCTCCTGCTAAAAGGTTAATCAGAGAATCTGACGAATTTCATCGAGGGTTGCGGAGCCCATAGTGCCGAGATCCAGTTTTGCGGTGTCATCCACTGTGCTGACGCCATTGACGTAGGCATAGTTAAGCGGCTGTGCCACCAATTGGGTGCTGCCATTGCTGGCGGCCAGTGAAACGGTATATTTGCCATCCGGCGCAGTGCTGCCGTCGGTCAAGGTGCCATCCCATGAGAAGGTGTGCACGCCTGCCGTTAACGCACCCAAATCGATGGTGCGAACGGTCGCGCCGCTGGCATCTTTGATGGTGGCGGTGGTGGCGGTTGACGCGGTGGTCAATTCCACACCAAACGGCGTGGTGGTGCCGCTGCCGACCAGAACCTGGCTGCCGTTTACCATCACGCCGTGACCGATCAAGGTCGCGCTCTGCAACGACTGGCTAGAGCTAATCTGACCCGAGATGGATCCCAGCGTGGTATTCAGCTTTTCAATACCGCTCAGGGTATTGATCTGTGCCAACTGGGTGGTCAGCTGGCTGTTATCCATTGGATTGGTAGGATCCTGGTTCTTCAGCTGTGTAACCAGCATGGTCAGAAACTGATTCTGCAAATCTTGCGCGCTGTTACCCGTGCTTGAGCTGCTGGAGGAGCTCAGAACTGTTGGGTCGAGTGAATCATTTACGCCTACTGCAATGCCCATCATGTCTCTCCGTTATTGACCCATGGTGAGGGTTTTCATCATCATCGACTTCACCGTGTTCAGCACTTCAACGTTGGCCTGGTAGCTGCGCGACGCGGACATGGTGTTGACGGTTTCGGACACAACATCAACGTTCGGCATCTTGACGTAGCCCTTCTGATCCGCCAGCGGATTGCCTGGGTCGTACACCAGTTTTGCCGGAGTAGGATCGTTCACCACGCCAGCGACCTTAACGCCGCCGGTCGCTGCACCTTGTGCGGCGTCGGTCTGGAAAATCACCTGCTTTGCCACGTAAGGCTGGCCATCAGGGCCGGTTACGCTGTCGGCGTTGGCCAGGTTACTGGCGCTGACGTTGAGGCGCTGTGATTGCGCTGTCATCGCAGAACCGGCGATATCAAAGATATTCAGCAATGCCATGCTTATTGCCCCTGCAGAACGCTCATCATGCCTTTGATCTGGCTACTGATGAGGGTGAGATCGGTTTGGTATTTCAGGCTGTTATCAGCAAACTGCGTACGTTCGCGATCCATATCCACGGTGTTGCCATCCGCGGCGGGTTGATCGGGAATGCGGTACAGCAGATCCAGTGACGGCTGAGAGTTGGTTTGCGCTTCAATGTGGCGTGAGGACGTCACATTCAGCGCCAGACTGCTGCCTTCGGCGCGACCGTTTTGCATCACCTTGCTCAATTGGCTGGCAAAGTCGATATCCCGCGCCTGGTAGCCCGGGGTATCGGCGTTGGCAATGTTTGACGCCAGGATTTCCTGACGCTGAGCACGCAGGTTTAACGCTTCAGTACCAAATCGCAGCGCGGCATCGAGTTTGTCGAGCATGCTTCCTCCGCGAATGAGAATTTCGAGCTGACAGCTTAAGTGGACAAATGCAAGGGTGATCGTCTGAATAGCAGCAAAAATGACTGCTATTTTTGACATTGATTTTTTTGCGCGAGGCGTAGACTCGGTGCCATCTTCTCGTCAGGAGGCGTTATGCGCAGATATTCCACCTTGCTAGCCACACTATTGCTGGCACTGGCGCTCCCCAGTTCTGCCGCGGATCTTACCGCGCAGTTGACTCAATTTTTTAAAGCGCGCGACCCACAACATGCCGCAGGCATGACGGTGGTGGTGCGTACACCACAGGCGCAGTGGCCAAACTGCGAAACCCCTGAACTGCAGCTGCCGGGCAATAGCCGTCAGTGGGGCAA
>NZ_DAMBSA010000590.1:0-2047 GCF_032054795.1 Pantoea sp. CTOTU49201 | reverse complement strand
GTCGTCATAAACGAAGTCGGCACGTTTAGTCATCAAGGTGCTGACGGTTTGATCCAGTGAATCGACGTTAATGATGGTGATCGGTTTTTTACCCTCTTTCTTCAACTGCTCGTTGAAGCCCTTCAGCAGTTGCTCTGGCACGCTGGCGGTTTTCACCGCGCCGCGCAGACCCGACAAGCTTTCCGGACTCAGGGTTTTGCCGCTGAAGGTTTTCGCCTCGGCTTCACGCACCAGCACGCCATTGACGGTTTTGCTGTATGGCACGGTGAACAGCACCTTTTTCGCGCGTTCCGCCGTGACGTTAAGGGATGAACCTTCAGCATTGAAGGAGCCCGAAATCAAGCCCGGCAGAATGCCGCTGAAGGCGGTTTTCTGAAACTCCAACTTCACACCGAGATCGTTGGCGAAGGATTGCATAATCGCCACGCTGTAACCGGTGATCTCACCTTTGTCATCGGTGTATTCGTAGGGAGGAAAGGTTGGATCGATACCGACGGTGATTTTGCCGCTGCTTTTGATGTCGGCCAGCGTGTCGGCTTGCGCCTGCGCTAAGGTGCCTACGGAGAGAAGTGCGGCAATCAGCAGTGCTGTTTTTTTCATTATGGTGTTTCCCTGGTGTTGGTGAAATGTCTTTTTCTACTGAGCATATTTTGTGCCAGTTTTTTCACCGCTACGCAGGTCAACCCGCGACAAACTAGTCTTTAGTCAATAAAATCAATTGGAAACATTTGTTTCTTGTTTATTGTTTTTAATTTCCATTATTTCACATGGCGCAAAATGGGGATGGCTGATTTAGCGAGGCCTGGATAAAATTGCACCGTTTTGGTGATTTTTCTGGCGCAGGGTGCGCCAGCACGGCGCATTATTCGAGTTCGTCGAGGGATTGGTGCAGTGCTTCGATCTGCGCGAGATGATCGTTGCTGGCTTTGCCCATTTGTCGGGCCACCAGTGAACAGAGCAGATTACACACGCCGGAGAGCGCGGCGGTGCTATCGAAGATCAGACTGCTGTCGGTGTGACAGCGGATTACCCACTGCGCATGGCGCGCCGGTTTGCCGGAGAGCACGTCGGCGATATACAGCATCGGCACGTTGCGCTCGGCGAGTGCGTTCATTGCCGCTTCCAGCGCGGGCATACGCCGACGCAAACCGACGCAGATCACCACATCATCAGCGGTCAGAGCCGCCATATGTTCCGCTAGCGAATCGCCGGGACGCGGCAGCAGACGCACGTCGGAGTGAATATGGATCAGGTCGCGATAGATCAGATGCGCGATGGTTTGACTGTGGCGCCAACCCATTACCACCACGCGTCGCGCCTGGCTGATGGCGGTGACCGCCTGCTGCAGCTGTTCGCTGTCCAGCGTGCGATAGCTGTTAACCAGGTTGGCGATCTCTTTTTCCAGATGCTGCTGCATGATGCTGGCCAGCGGCGACGCGCTGGGTGCTGGTTGCAGGTAGAGCGGTGATCCGCTGCTCTGCATTTCACGCGCCTGGCGACGTGCGGCTTCATAACTTTCGTAGCCGAGATGGCGGAAGAACCGCGTGGTGGTGGCTTTGGATACGCCCGCGCTGTGCGCCAGTTCGGTGGCGGTGTTCATGGCTAACTGGCCCGGTGCGGCGAGTAGCACATCGGCAAGTCGCTGCTCGTGGCTGGAGAGTTGATCCCAGTGCTGACGAATCCGGCCCTCTAACGTTGCCGCTTTTGCACTCATGGTGATTCCCTGAAAATGAAAAAAACCATCCTGCACAGAGCGTGCCGGGTTGTCATCAGGAATTTTGTTTTGGGGGGCGGGAATAAAAAAGGTCGCCATGAATGGCGACCCTACAAGATGCCGGAGAGGATTACTTACCGCTCGGGCGCAGTGCCGGGAACAGGATCACATCGCGGATGGTGTGGCTGTTGGTGAACAACATCACCATACGGTCGATACCAATGCCCAAACCTGCGGTTGGCGGCAGGCCGTGCTCCAGTGCGGTGACGTAGTCTTCATCGTAGAACATCGCTTCGTCATCGCCAGACTCTTTCGCGTTCACCTGCTGCAGGA
>NZ_DAMBSA010000589.1:0-2074 GCF_032054795.1 Pantoea sp. CTOTU49201 | reverse complement strand
ATCGCCTGCTCACCAATTCCGGCTGGCACACGCGCCAGCGCGATGCTGTAACCCAAGGTTGGTGAGAAGGATCCACTGGTAATAATACCTTGCTGCGGCTGACCTTGTTGATCGGTGAAGCGCACCGTTAACCCGTTACGCAGCACCCCTTTTTCGGTCATCACCAGGCCAACCAGCTTTTCGGTGCCGTGCTCGCGCTGAGCTTGCAGGGCATCACGACCAATGAAATCGCGATCGGCAGGTTCCCAGCTGATGGTCCAGCCCATATTGGCGGCGAGCGGCGAAACGCCTTCATCCATCTCCTGACCATACAGGTTCATACCCGCTTCCAGACGCAGCGTGTCACGCGCACCGAGTCCTGCCGGTTTAACGCCTGCGGCCAACAGCTGCTGCCAGAAAGCGGCGGCCTCATTCGCAGGCATGGCAATCTCATAACCCGCTTCGCCGGTATAACCGGTGGTAGCGATAAACAGGTTTTCTGCCTGCACGCCAAAGAAGGGTTTCATGCCGGCAACGGCATCACGCTGAGCGGCGCTAAACAGCGTTTGTGCTTTCTGCTGCGCGTTTGGACCTTGCACCGCTATCAGCGCCAGATCGTCACGCTCGGTCAGCTCCACGCCAAACGGCTGAGCATGCTGTTTAATCCAAGCCAAATCTTTCTCACGCGTGGCGGAGTTCACCACCAGACGGAAGAAATCTTCGCTCATAAAGTAAACAATCAAATCATCAATGACGCCAGCGGAGGCATTCAACATGCCGGTATACAGGGCTTTGCCCGGTTGGGTCAGCTTGGCGACATCGTTCGCCAGCAGATAACGCAGGAATTCGCGGGTACGTGCGCCGCGCAGATCGACAATGGTCATGTGGGAAACATCAAACATGCCGGCATCGTTACGCACCGCGTGATGCTCATCCATTTGCGAGCCGTAATGTAGCGGCATCATCCAACCGTGGAAGTCCACCATGCGCGCACCGCTTGCCTGATGCTGTTCGAATAGAGGCGTTTGCTGAGTCATAACCATCCTGTGAATACAAGTGAGTGTGACGCGCCTGCGTCGCCTTAGCAGGCTGACGCAAACGTTCTCTTTATGCTGAAGTTATCACCTAATGCGGCAATTAACCATGAGGAAAACGAGGGCGAAACACTACCACCATTCAATGAGCCACCGAACAGCCACCAGCATAAATCACTGCATTATTGTGATTAACCTCGCACAAAATACGACTAAATTACTTTCGTGCAGCAAATTGAGGGAATAGACGCCACAGGATTAAGAAATGCTCCGGCATGCGCAGGGCTATAGCATGAATTAAACTAATGCGAATTGAGGGGTAAAATTAGAATAAATCAAACGAGGTGCGATTGCGGTGCAGCGCTGCATCATTGCGGTGCAGCAAAGAAAATGGGGTTGATTTGGGCGTGATGGGTGTTTGTTGAAAGGTCGCCATGAATGGCGACCCTACGGATATTGGGCGGGGGTGCACATTGATCCGCACCTGGGATTTTTTGCTTAGGTGATTAGCGTATCCAGCTGGGTAGGTCGTTAAGCCCCATCGCCTGTTTCAGCATCAGCGGTTTGACGCCTGGCAAAGTATCGGCGAGCTTCAGGCCAACATCACGCAGTAGCTTTTTCGCCGGATGGGTGCCGGCAAACAGTTCGCGGAAGCCTTGCATCCCCGCCAGCATCATCGCAGCGCTGTGCTTGCGGCTGCGTTCATAGCGACGCAAATAGAGATGCTGACCAATGTCTTTGCCTTCCTGATGCAGGCGGCGAATTTCACCAATTAATTCGGCTGCATCCATAAAACCAAGATTCACGCCCTGCCCGGCCAGCGGATGGATAGTGTGGGCGGCATCGCCGACCAGCGCTAAACGGTGCGCAGCAAAGTTACGCGCATAACGTGCCGTCAGCGGGAAGGTTTTGCGTTCGCTCTCGACCTGACACAAGCCAAGGCGCATATCAAACGCCACCGACAGTTGCTGATTAAATAGCGCTTCCGGCATTGATTGCACGCGCGCCGCTTCCTGCGGGGAGAGCGACCAGACGATTGAGCATAAGTGCGGATCCTGCAT
>NZ_DAMBSA010000588.1:0-2083 GCF_032054795.1 Pantoea sp. CTOTU49201 | reverse complement strand
CATCATCTCCGCCTGCTGCGGCGTTGAGGCACCCACGCTGATCGATCCCAGCGCGCCACTGTTACTGACCGCCGCCGCCAGCTCTGGCGTGGAGACGCCGGCCATTGGCGCCTGAATGATCGGATAAGTGAGGTTCAGCTTCTGGCATAGCGGATAATTCATTTTGGCCTCCCTGCTTAATTAACGGTGATTAACCACGTTAAACCCTTCATCGCTGTGTGGCGCGACGAAGTAGCTGCTGATCAACGCAAACTGCGCATCGGTGGCGGCGAAGTCATGCTGGCCGGATGCATTGCGCGCGTGCAGCCGCGATTTGCACAGTTCATCGGACACATTGAGGAAATGCAGTTGATGTTCAGCCTCGGCACTGTTGATCACCGCCTTCATCCACTGGCGTTGAGCCACGGTGTTGGCGGGGAAATCCAGCACCACCGACACGCCACACTGCAACAGCGAAATCAGATGCGGCGTCATGGCGTTACGTAGCTTACCGGCACAGCGCACGTAATCCGCCACCTCCTGCATCTCTTCAGCGAACAGATGCGCCAGCCAGGCATCTTCGCTAATGATCACCGCACCGGTTTGCTGCGCCAGTTGATGAGCCAGCGTCGATTTTCCGGCTGCAATTTTACCGCACAGCAGATGCAACACAGGACGAGATGTGGACGCGCACGCAGATTCCATAAAACAGCTCCAGATAAGATGACGCATTAACATGCCGTGAAATGCCAGCCCAGTAAAGGGTGGCAGCTACACTTAGAACATCTGTACCTACAACAGGAGAATCCCGATGCATAAAATCGACTTTCCGGTGAGTAAAGCGCGCAAATATCTGGAGCCGGGTCCGGTGGTGCTGCTGAGTTCACAGTTTGAGGATCATCGCGACATCATGACGCTCGGCTGGCACACCATTCTGGAGTTCTCACCGTCGCTGGTTGGCTGCATGATTGCCGGCGGCAATTACAGCCATGAACTGATTCGCCAAAGCGGTCAGTGCGTAATTAACGTGCCGTCGGCCAATCTGGTGGATAGCGTGGTGGCAATCGGTAACAGCCACGGCGATCGCCTCGACAAGTTTGATGCCTTTAACCTGACGCCCGAACCGGCCAGCGTGGTCAATGCGCCGTTAATCGACGAGTGCTTTGCCAGCTTCGAATGCCAGCTTTATGACGATTCGATGGTGGATAACTACAACTTCTTTATCTTTGAAATCGTCAAAGCACATGTGGCGGAAACGCCGGAGTTTCCGCCGACGCTGCACTACACCGGCGAAGGACGCTTTAGCGTGATGAGCAATTTGCGGCTCGACAAGCGCAGCGACTTTAAGCCAGAAATGTTAATTTAACTGCTTGAATTGATATAGGCTTGCCCCCACTTTTAACCTTTCGCCCTGACAGGAGTAAATATAATGGCAACCGAATATGCGGTGATCGCTGGTGGCTGTTTCTGGTGTACTGAAGCAGTGTTTAAAGATGTGATTGGCGTCGAGTCAGTCGAGAGTGGTTATACCGGCGGCGCACGTCCGAACCCAACCTACGAGCAGGTGTGCAGCGGCGCGACCGGCCATGCCGAAGCGATTCGCATCGGTTTTGATCCGGAGCAGGTGAAATATGGCGATCTGCTGGATATCAGCTTTGCCACGCATGATCCCACTACGCTGAACCGCCAGGGCAACGATGTGGGCACGCAATATCGCTCGGCGATTTTCCCGGCCAATCCTGAGCAGGAAGCCGAAGCCATTGCCGCAATTGCGCGTGCGCAGGAAGGCCTGAGCGATCCGGTGGTTACCACCATCGAGCCGCTGAAAGAGTGGTATGCGGCGGAAGGTTATCATCAGGATTACTGGGAAGGCGCAGGTCAGCGCAACGGCTACTGCATGGCGGTGATCCCACCGAAACTGCAGAAGCTGCGTAAGAGTTTTGCCAATCGGGTTAAATCGAGTTAATTCCCGCGTGAGTTCAGACGGTCGCCATCAATGGCGACCCTACGTGATACGCGACCTTCTGCGGTTTATCCGTCATAATACACGCCCTCTTCTCCTCCGAGAGCGATCATGTCTTCTTCACAGCAAGGAATCGCGGCG
>NZ_DAMBSA010000587.1:0-2085 GCF_032054795.1 Pantoea sp. CTOTU49201 | reverse complement strand
TGTTGATGGGCGTTTGCAGATGCGTGAAGGTAAAGCGTGGCTGGATGATAAACCATTGCCGCCACAGGGATATGCACACGACTAACGTAGGGTCGCCATTCATGGCGACCTTCATCACGTCCGCACTATCAACCAAACCGTCCCGTAATGTAATCTTCGGTACGCCGCGCTTTTGGCGAAGTGAAGATGCGATCGGTTTCGTCAAACTCAACTAATTGTCCGTTATGCATAAACGCGGTGTAATCCGACACGCGCGCCGCCTGCTGCATATTGTGCGTCACTAACACCAGCGTGAAATGCTGCTTCAACGTAGTCATCAACTCCTCGATCACCAGCGTTGAGATCGGATCAAGTGCCGAGGTGGGCTCATCCAGCAACAATACTTCCGGCTCAATGGCAATGGCACGCGCAATCACCAAACGTTGCTGCTGGCCGTTAGAGAGCGTTAAGGCGTTCTGCCCCAGCTGATCTTTCACTTCGGCCCACAAGGCCGCCGCACGCAGCGCACGCTCACAGGCTTCATTCAACACGCGACGATCGCGCACGCCCTGCAAGCGCAGGCCGTAAACCACGTTTTCGTAAATCGATTTAGGAAACGGATTCGGCCGCTGAAACACCATACCAATGCGGCGACGCAGCGCGGCAAGATCCTGGTTCGCCTGCATCACCGCGTAATCATCCAGCAGAATCTCACCTTCGATGCGGCAGCGATCGATCACATCATTCATGCGATTAAAGCAGCGTAGCAGCGTCGATTTGCCGCAGCCGGAAGGACCAATCAACGCCGTTATGCGGTTTTTCGGGATCTGCAGATCAATGTTATTCAGCGCCTGGCGTTCGCCATACCACAGCGACAGCTGATTAACGCGAAGGGCAATGTCGTAATCGGGCGTCATCAGAAACCTTTTTAGTGCGTCATAAGCCGGTAACGCTCACGCAGCCGATGGCGCAATGCCATCGCTAGCAGATTGAGCGACAGGATGATCACCACCAGCAGCAAAGCGGTGGCGTAAACCAGCGGTCGATCAGCATCGATGTTGGGGCTCTGGAACGCCAAATCGTAGATCTGAAAACCGAGGTGCATGAATTTACGATCGAGGTGCAAATAAGGGAACACCGCATCAACCGGCAGCTCTGGCACCATTTTCACCACGCCCACCAGCATCAGCGGCGCGGTTTCTCCGGCTGCACGCGCCACCGCCAGAATCAGGCCGGTGAGCATCGCCGGTACCGCCAACGGCAGCACCACGCGCCACAGCGTTTCCGCTTGGGTTGCGCCCAGCGCCAGCGATCCCTGACGCAGATTATCCGGAATGCGTGACAATCCCTCTTCGGTGGCAACAATCACCACCGGCAGCGTCAGCAGCGCTAACGTTAGTGCGGCCCACAGCAAGCCCGGCGTACCAAAAGTGGGATTGGGTAAGGCGCTGGAGAAGAACAGCTGGTCGATGGTGCCGCCAATCAGCCAGACAAAGAAACCAAGGCCAAACACGCCATAAACGATCGACGGCACGCCGGCGAGATTCACCACCGCGATACGCACCAGCCGCGTCAGCGCATTGCGTCCGGCGTATTCGTGCAACCATACCGCCGCGATGACGCCGAGCGGCATGACGATGATCGACATCAACAGCACCATCAGCACGGTGCCAAAAATCGCCGGAAACGCCCCGCTTTCACCGCCACCGGCAGTCGGTGAATCGCTGACGAATTGCCATATCTGGCTGAAGAAGTGCAGCGTTTTGTTGGTTAAGGTCATGGCATTTGGATACCACGCATCAACCACCTGCGCCAACGGGATGGTGTGATCCACGCCGTTCACATCGCGCAGCACCAGCGTATCGCGCTGACTTTCGTGCTGCAGATGAGTTAACTGCTGCGCCAGCGCGTTAAAGCGGCGCTGTAACGCCGTGCGATTGGCATCAAACTCAGACTGTACTTCCAGGCTGAAGCGGCCGTTACGCTGCTGCTCATCGGCCTGCTGCTGCAGGCTTTCCAGCTGTGCATTAAGGCGCGCCATCTCAATGCGGCGGATGTTACTCGCCTGGCGCAGTTGCTCATGTACCTGCTGCAAACGCTGATGCA
>NZ_DAMBSA010000586.1:0-2085 GCF_032054795.1 Pantoea sp. CTOTU49201 | reverse complement strand
AAAGCAGCTTGAGCGATGCCATGCCGGGGCGCGTAAGATCCAGCGTTTTGCCCGCCAGTTTGGCGGTGGCAGGCGCTTCCTTCTCCATAATGTGGCGCGGCAGATGCACGATATTGATCGCCACCTTCTCCATCGTAAAATCAAACGGCGTGGCAGCATCGTAAATCACCACATCGCCGGCGCTGACGCGTGATTGATGGCCATTCTGCCGCAGCGTGCCGCTGCCGGCGCAGACGTAGCCCAGATAGAAATCGTGATTAGGATGGCGGCGGATGCACTCCGGCGTGCGTTGCCACATCAGCGCGGTGTGGGAAACGTGATTGGCAATATCCATGTGACCGAGCATCGAATAGGCAAAGCTGCCGGAAAAAGTGCCGGAGTGCATCTGGCGCGCTTCGGCTTTGATCAGACGCGAACACACCGCATCACGCCAGGCATCGAAGCGATGGCGGTTATCGAGATCGTCGGTGGTGAAAAGCTCTTTCATATCGGCATCCCCTAAACATGGCGAAAAAGGGCGGAAGTCAGGGAGTTAAAGCAAGTTTCAGGCCATGAGCGGGTGAAATGACCGCCCCAAATTTGTTGGGGCGGTAAAGGCGGCGGATTTACAACGCAGGATGCTGTTTGTGCCAATCGGTGACCTGCTGGAAGGCCCACGCGCCCTGAATCATGGTGGTTTCGGCGAAATGTGCCGCGACCAGCTGGAAGCCAATCGGTGCGCCGCTGGCGGTTTTACCGCACGGCAAGGTGATGGTGGGATGTCCGCTGGCGTCGAATGCACTGGTATAGCGCAGTACGCCGTTAAACAGTGCCTGATCGGTACCAAAACGGGTCATGGTGTCCCAGGTCAATCCGGCATAAGCGGTGGCCGGTGCCAGAATCAGATCAACCTGAGTAAAGAGCGCGGAGATATCGCCGCGCAGCGCCGCACGGCTGAGCAGCAAGCGCTGATATTCCAGCGCGGTGACGCTGTGACCGAGATCCAGCAGGCCAGCCAGGCCCGGACCGTATTGATCTTTTTGTGCCGGATAGGTCTCTTTATGCGCCAGCGCGGTTTCCACGGCGCAGAGTGCGCTCCACTCGGCGGCGGCTTTTTCGGTATCGGGCAAAGTGATATCCACCAGCGTCGCGCCGAGCGAGCTCAAGGTGGCGATCGCCGATTGCAGCGCGACGCGCGTCTCCTCGTCGACTTTCTCCAGCGCCCAGCTTTTATCTATGCCAATGCGCATCTTGTTAATGCCGCGCGTCATCAGCGCCAGATAATCCGGCACCGGCTCGCTGCTGGAGGTGGGATCTTTATCATCGCGACCGGCAATCTCCTGCAACATGGCGGCGGCATCGGCGGCGTTACGCGCCATCGGGCCGATATGGTCAAGTGATGCCGCCAGTTCACAGGCACCGTGCCGCGTGACGCGGCTCCACGTCGGTTTAATACCGGTCAGGCCGTTGGCGTTGGAGGGAAAACGAATCGAGCCACCGGTATCGGTGCCAATTGAGCCGAAGCATAAACCTGCGGCGGTGGCGACGCCGGATCCGCTGGAGGAGACGCCGGTCCACAGCGCGCTGCCCCACGGATTATTGGGGCGGGCGATGTCGGGATGGTGATCGGCGAAGGCGCTTTCGGTTTGCGTTAGCTTGCCGAGAATCACCGCACCTGCCGCGCGGAAGCGTTCCACCACGGTGGAGTCTTCGGTTGGGTAACGATCTTTGTGGATGATCATGCCGTGGCTGGTGGGCGCGTCTTTGGTCCAGATCAGATCTTTCAGTGCGATTGGCACGCCGTGCAGTGGACCGCGCATTTTGCCCTGGGCTATTTCGGCATCGGCTTCGGCCGCCTGTTGCAGCGCACTGTCGCGCATCACGTAGAAGTAGCTGTGTAAGTCGCGATCGAGCGTGTCGATACGCGTCAGCAGGGTTTGTGTGACCTCCACCGAAGAGATTTCGCCCGACTGAATCAAGCGGCCAATTTCCAGCAAGCTTTTGTAATGCAAGTTATTCATCGTGACCTTACCTCGTGAGTGAGAGATGTGTTGATGAATAACGTAAGTCACTGCGTGAAGTGCGGCTGTGTTTAGGCGGACAGAT
>NZ_DAMBSA010000585.1:0-2091 GCF_032054795.1 Pantoea sp. CTOTU49201 | reverse complement strand
GGCACCGCTTTGGCCTGTGCGCCAGAAAAACGCGCCAGCCCCATCAGCAGATTCTCCTCCACCGTCAGACGCGGGAAAATTTCGCGCCCCTGCGGCACATAAGCGATACCCGCCTGCACGCGCTGGTGCGGCTTGCGGCTGTTGATCACGTTATCCTGCCAGCGAATTTCGCCGGATTTGGCCGGAATCAGCCCCATCAAACATTTCAGCAGCGTGGTTTTGCCCACGCCGTTGCGTCCCAGCAGGCAGGTAATTTCACCCGGTTTCGCTTCAAACGACAAACCGCGCAGAATGTGGCTGCCGCCGTAATATTGATTCAGTTCCGCGACTTGCAGCATGTTAACGCCCCAGATAAACGTCGATAACCCGATCGTCCGCCTGCACTTCGCGTAACGATCCCTCAGCCAAAACCTGGCCCTGATGCAGCACGGTGACGTGATCGGCAATGGTTTCAACAAAGCCCATGTCGTGCTCGACCACCATCAGTGAATGCTTACCGGCGAGGCTGCGAAACAGCTCGGCGGTGTACTCGGTTTCGGCATCGGTCATGCCGGCCGCCGGTTCATCCAGCAGCAGCAAATGCGGGTCCTGCACCAGCAGCATGCCGATTTCCAGAAACTGCTTCTGACCGTGCGACAGCAAACCGGCTTTGCGCTGACGCTCGCCGCCGAGCCGCAGCAGTTTCAGCACCTCATCAATGCGATCCTGCTGCTCGCCGTTCAGTCGCGCACGCAGGCTGGCCCACACCGATTTGTCGTTTTTCAGCGCGATTTCCAGATTCTCAAACACCGTCAGCGCTTCGAAAACCGTGGGTTTCTGGAACTTGCGTCCAATACCGGCACGCGCGATCTCTACCGGCGACATTTTGCTGAGATCGGTATCCTGGTCGTAGATCACCTGGCCATTATCCGGCCGGGTTTTACCGGTGATCACATCCATCAGCGTGGTTTTTCCCGCGCCGTTGGGGCCGATCACGCAGCGCAGCTCGCCGACGCCGATCTTCAGCGAGAGATCGGTTAGCGCGCGGAAACCGTCGAACGACACGTTGATCTTCTCCAGCTGCAATACCGGATCGGTTTGTTCACGATGACGATCCGAGGGATGAGGTTGGGTAAACAGTTGTTCAGTCATCACGCCTCCGGCGCAGCAGGCCAATCACGCCACGCGGCAGGAACAGCGTGACCAGGATAAACATCAGCCCAAGGAAGAACAGCCAATATTCCGGGAAGGCGACGGTAAACCAGCTTTTGGCGCCGTTGACGATAGCAGCACCGAGCAGCGGACCAATCAGCGTGCCGCGTCCGCCCAGCGCCACCCAAATCGCCGCTTCAATCGAGTTGGTCGGCGACATTTCGCTGGGGTTAATAATGCCGACCTGCGGCACATAGAGCGCGCCCGCCAGCCCGCAAAGCACCGCCGAGAGCGTCCAGACAAACAGCTTGAAGCCTTTGGGATCGTAACCGACGAACATCAGGCGGTTCTCCGCATCGCGCACGGCGGTCAACACGCGACCAAACTTGCTGCGTGCCAGCGCGAAGCCAATGCCGAGGCTCACCAGCAGCAGCAGCACCGTGGCGACAAATAGCCCGATGCGCGTGCCGGTCGCCGTGACGTTAAAGCCGAGCAGCGTAGTGAAGCCGGTGAAGCCGTTGTTGCCGCCGAAGCCGGTTTCGTTGCGGAAAAACAGCAGCATGCCGGCGTAAGTCAGCGCCTGCGTCATGATCGAGAAGTAGACGCCTTTGATTTTCGAGCGGAAGGCGAAGAAGCCAAACACCAGCGCCAGCAAACCCGGCACCAGCATGATCAGGCACAGCGCCCAGGCAAAATGTTGCGTGCCCGCCCAGAACCACGGCAGCTCGTTCCATGAGAGGAAAGACATAAACGCGGGTAAGCCGTCACCGGAGGCCTGACGCATCAAATACATGCCCATCGCATAGCCGCCGAGCGCGAAGAACAGGCCGTGACCCAGCGAAAGCAGCCCGGCGTATCCCCACACCAAATCGAGCGCTACCGCGACCACGGCGTAACAAAGAATTTTGCCGACCAGCGTCAGCGTGTAGGTGGAGATCGCCAGCGGATGCGTGGCGGGCA
>NZ_DAMBSA010000584.1:0-2094 GCF_032054795.1 Pantoea sp. CTOTU49201 | reverse complement strand
AAATTCATGCGGCGGTTGACGCGGGTGCCACGCTCTCCACTCATCTCGGCAACGGCGCGCATCTGCAACTGCCACGCCATCCCAATTACATCTGGCAGCAGCTGGCCGAAGATGCGCTGACGGCTACCTTGATTGCCGATGGCGATCATCTGCCGGCAGACGTGCTGAAAGTGTTTCTGCGTGCCAAAGGCGAGCAGGCGCTGCTGGTCAGTGACGTCACCTCGTTCGCCGGACAGCCGCCGGGCATCTATGACACGGCGATTGGTGGCCGCGTGCAGCTCAGCGCCAGCGGACGCCTGAGCATCGCCGATGCACCGCAACTGCTGGCGGGATCGGCGCGGGGTTTACTTGATGGAGTGAATTTCCTGTTGCGTCAGCAATTGGCGACGCTGGCGCAGGCGATTGATATGGCCTCAGTGCGTCCGGCGCGCCAGCTCAATCTGCCGCAGCAGCAAGGTCTAGCCTGCGGCGCTCCCGCCGATGTGCTGCTGCTGGCTGCTCAGACGGATGGCAGCGTGGCGTTACGCGGCTGTGTGAAGCAAGGCGCTGCGGTGTGGAGTGAAAACGCAGATTATCTTTAGCCATTAAACAATGACTTACCTCTCGCTGCGCTTTGTTGTTGCGGACAAATCACCACGCTTTGCCAGGCTTACTCTTTGTAGGGATTTGCTGTTTACATCAAAAACCAGAAGAAAGGAGGCCTAACGTGAGCTATCAAACTGTCGTGGAACTCAAGTCGCTGGCGCAGCGCAAACCCACCAAATTTACTGTCGGCGACACCGATGTGGTGTTGATTCGGGATGATGAGCGTGTGCAGGCGTTTCAGGCCAAATGTCCGCACGCCGGTGCACCGTTAGAGCAGGGCGCGGTGTGTGGCGACAAGCTGATCTGTCCGTGGCACAAAGCGGTGTTTCAGCTGCAGGATGGGCAGATGTGCGAGCCGCTGGCGCTGGCAAATCTGAAGCGTTATCCGGTGCGCATCGAACAAGGCAAAGTGCTGGTCAGCCCGCAGTCAATGTCACCCGCCCGTGCGCCTTCCGCACAAGGCGAATCACCGATTTGCGTGATTCTCGGCTCGGGCGCAGCGGGCAGCGCGGCAATTTGGACGCTGCGCGATGAAGGTTTTAGCGGGCACATCGTGCTGATTGAGCGGGAATCGGCAGCGCCATACGATCGCACCGCGCTGAGCAAATTCGTGCCGTCAGGCAAAATGGCGATTGAGGATGTACCGAAGCTGCTGAAGCAGGATGTGCTGGGTACGGTGGAACGGATTCAGGGCGATGTGGAGCAGCTTAAAGCGCTTGAGCAAACGCTGATCCTCAAAGGCGGCCAGCAGGTGAAGTTTGACCAACTGCTGATTGCCAGCGGCAGCGTGCCGCAACCGCTCGATATACCGGGTAAAGATCTCGACGGCGTGCATCTGCTGCGCTCGCTCAATCAGGCCGATGAACTGCTAAAGGAAGTCGATAAAACCGAGCAGCAGGTGATTATAGGCAACAGTTTTATTGGCATGGAGATGGCGGGATCGCTGCGTAATCGCGATGTTGATGTCACGGTGATTGCGCGTCATCCGCTGCCATTTGCTAAACAGTTTGGCGAAGAGATTGGCCGACATTTTTACGATCTGCATCGCAGCAACGGCGTGAAGTTTGTCGAAGGCGATCCGGTGGCTCTGGAAGGCGAGGGCAAAGTGAATGCCGTGCGCCTGAAGAGTGGCAAAAAAGTCGATGCCAGTTTGGTGCTGTTTGGTACAGGCGTGGTGCCGGCGACATCATTCATCCACGATCTGCCGCTGGAAGAGGATGGCAGTTTACTCACCGATAGCCAACTGCGCGTGGCCGATAACATCTGGGTGGCCGGTGATATCGCCAGTTATCCGTCGGTGCAGGGTCCACAACGTATTGAGCACTATCGCGTGGCGCATCAGCAAGGACGCATCGCGGCGCTGAATATGTTAGGAAAACAGATTCTGTATGACCGCGTGCCGTTCTTCTGGACCGCACACTACGGGACGCGTTATGAGTATTTAGGGCATGCGGAAGAGTGGGATGATTACCGGCTGCTGGGATCGCTGCAGAATAAGCAGTTTATCGC
>NZ_DAMBSA010000583.1:0-2102 GCF_032054795.1 Pantoea sp. CTOTU49201 | reverse complement strand
ATGACTAATTTATTCCATGATAGTGACCGATGAAGACGAAAGTCAATAAATTGACCGAAGCAGGTTCTGATATCGACTATGTCAGCGCCGCCGTTTCAGCCAGCGTCAAAAGCTTCCGCCAACAGCAAAAACTGTCGCTGGATGAGTTGTCACGCCGCGCGGGCGTCAGTAAAGGCATGTTAGTTGAGATTGAGAAAGGCAGCGCAAATCCCAGTATCGCCATTCTGTGCAAAGTGGCGGCTGCGCTGGGAATATCGGTGGCCGATATTGTGAATGTCACCGCAGATCCGCTCGCGCATCTGGTCGCTGAAGAGGACATTCCGGTGTTATGGCAAGGCGACAAAGGCGGCACGGCGCGTTTGCTAGCGGGCACGCAAGGCCCGGATATGATCGAGTTGTGGCGATGGGAGATGTTTCCCGGCGAAAAGTTTGCCTCGCCGGGCCATCCGCAGCGCACTTACGAACTGCTGCATGTCGAGCAGGGCGAACTCACGCTGAAGGTTGATGAACAACAGTTGCAGGTGCCGCGCGGCAGTTCAGCGGTGGCAAAAACCGCCGCACCGCACAGTTATGCGAACCTCGGCGAACTGCCGCTGATTTTCACCATGGCAGTCGCCGAAATTCACAGTTAACCCACCTCGTTCGCCAGCGCCACCGCATCTTCGCCAGCAGGAATGCGCATCGGAGCATGCGGATCGGTCGCTGCGCGCCACACCGCTTCGGCCACATCCAGCGCTTTGGTGGTTGGTTGCGGCTGCTGCATCGCGCTGAACACGCCATCTAGCAGTGGCTGATACGGCTCAAGCTGGGTGTTCTCCATGCGTGGCATGGCGTTCTTGCCGAAATCGGTGGTAGGCGCCAAACCCGGCAGCACCAGACGCACGTTGATGTTGAACGGCTGCAACTCCAACGCCAGCGATTCGGTAAAGGCGTTCACCGCCGCTTTGCTTCCGGTGTAAACCGCCAGCAGCGGCAGCGATTTCAGCGTAACCGTCGAGGTGACGTTGATCACCATTCCGCTTTGTTTCGCGCGGAACTGTGGCAGCACAGCCTGCGTCAGTGCGATGGTACCGAGCGTGTTAGTCTCAAACACCTCACGCACCGTCGACATTGGCGTGCCTTCCAGAGATGACAGCACGCCAATCCCGGCGTTATTCACCAGCACATCGATATCGCCCGCCGCAGCGATGGTGTTTTCGATGCTGGCGGCATCGCTGACGTCCAATGGCAGCAGACGCAGGTTTTCCGACGCCGGGAATAAGTCGGCACGGGGATTGCGCATGGTGGCGATCACTTTCCAGCCACGTTCCAGAAAATAGAGCGCGGTGGCATGACCAAAGCCGGAAGAACAGCCGGTGATTAGAATCGTTTTCATCTTTCACTCCTGCATTGCATTGGGGTAGACGATCACTATAGAGTCAACCAACTGGACTCACTACAACGCAACGTCCAGCTTTCATTCGCAGGAGTCCAAATGATCGATCCCTTAGCGGAAATGGTGTCGCTGTTGCAGCCGCAAGCGGCGTTTTCCAAACGCGCGCGTGCTAATGGCCGCTGGCGCGTGCAGCGCAGTGAAACCGGTCAGCCGTTTTATTGTCTGGTGCTGGAAGGTCGCAGCCAGTTGAAGATGAAAGGGCATGCGCCCATCACGCTGGAAGAGGGCGATTTTGTGTTGATTCCGGCGGCGTGGGAATTTTGCATGACCAGCGCCGAACCACCCGCCGACGATGCGCCCGAAACCACGCCACAGATGCTCGCGCCCGGCGAATTCTGGATTGGCGATCAACAGCAGCCCGCTGACGTACAAACACTGATTGGCTATTGCCAGTTTGGCGCGCCCGATGCCGGATTGATTGTCTCGCTGCTGCCGCAGTTTATTCACGTGCGCGGCGAATCGCGCCTGACCACGCTGGTGGAATTGGTGATGGATGAGTGTCGCGCGCAGCGTCCGGCGCGTCATGTGGTACTGGAACGTTTGCTGGAGCTACTATTAATTGAAGCGCTGCGATCGATGCCGATCTGCAACGCGTGTCCGGGCGTGATGAGCGGGTTAGCCGACGAACGACTGGCGGCGGCAATCCGCGCGATACATGCCAACCCTG
>NZ_DAMBSA010000582.1:0-2108 GCF_032054795.1 Pantoea sp. CTOTU49201 | reverse complement strand
CATCTCAGTTTCGCTGTGATGACGGTTGAACACCGGATGCGTCAGGAAGGCGCTCTCACGCACCTGACCCGCCGGGATCGCGCTGTTTTCCGCAGCTACGGCGGCATCCAGCGCATCAATGTCCTGGCCGTGCGCATCGCCCAGCAGAATCGCGAACAGCGCCAGCACATCTTCACGCGCGGTGGTTTCATCCAGCGTAATGCCAACAGCATTGTGGATATCGCTGCGCAGATTGACACCAAAACTCTGCGCGCGATTCAGCACCGCCGCTTTATCGGCCACGTCAACCGTCAGCGTATCGAACCAGCTGTTGTGACGCAGCTTCAGGCCACCGTTTTGCAGGCCCGCCGCCAGAATGCTGGTCAGACGGTGAATTCGTGATGCAATGCGTTTCAGACCAACCGGACCGTGATACACCGCATAGAGACCGGCGATATTTGCCAGCAGTACCTGCGATGTACAGATGTTGGAGTTGGCTTTCTCACGACGAATATGTTGCTCGCGGGTTTGCATCGCCATGCGCAGCGCGGTGTTACCGGCGGCATCGCGTGAGACACCAATGATGCGGCCTGGCATTGAGCGTTTATGCTCATCGCGGCTGGCGAAGAAGGCAGCGTGTGGGCCGCCGTAGCCCATCGGCACGCCGAAACGCTGGGCAGAACCAAAGACGATGTCTGCGCCCTGCTTGCCTGGCGCTTCTAACTGCACCAGCGCCATGAAGTCTGCCGCTACGCTCACCACCACTTTGCGGCTTTTCAGCTCGGCAATCAGTGCGCGGTAATCGTGCACTTCACCGTGCGTGCCAACCTGTTGCAGCAATACGCCGAACAGATCGTCGTGATCTAATACCTTGTCAGCACTATCAATAATCAGTTCAAAACCAAAGGTTTCTGCGCGAGTGCGCACCACATCCAGCGTCTGTGGATGGATGTCATTGGCGATGAAGAATTTAGTAGCGGTTTTCAGTTTGCTGACGCGCTTGGCCATCGCCATCGCTTCGGCAGCGGCGGTCGCTTCATCCAGCAGTGACGCAGAGGCGATATCCAGACCGGTCAGATCCAGCGTCAGGGTTTGGAAGTTCAGCAGCGCCTCAAGACGGCCCTGCGACACTTCTGGCTGATACGGCGTATATGCGGTGTACCAGCCTGGGTTTTCCAGCATGTTACGCAGGATAACGGGCGGCGTGATTACCGCGCTGTAGCCCATGCCGATCCAGGATTTGTAGCGTTGGTTCTGACTGGCAATGGCTTTCAGCTCTGCCAGCGCTTGCTGCTCGGTCGCGGCGTCGCCCACTGCCGGCGGGCCAGGCAGTTGGATATCGGCAGGCACGATAGAACTAATCAATGAAGAGAGCGAACTGGCACCGATCGCTTTCAGCATTAAGTCCTGTTGTTCCGGCGTAGGACCGATGTGGCGCTCAATGAAAGCACCGTTGTGTTCAAGCTGGCTGAGAGTCTGGGTCATTTGCAGTAAATCCTGAATCGGGCTGGGTTACAAAAATGGCGTTAAATCAGGCAGATAAAAAAGAAGGTGGCGCAGCGCGTCACCTTCTAAAACTACCGGTTACTCGTCGATCGCGGCTTTGTAGGCATCAGCATCCAGCATGGCGTCGAGTTCTGACGCGTCGCTGGCTTTGATGCGGAACAGCCAACCATCAGCGTATGGCGCGCTGTTCACCAGTTCTGGCGAATCGCCCAGTTGGTCATTCACCGCAACAATCTCACCGCTCAGTGGCGCATAGATGTCTGAAGCCGCTTTCACCGACTCCGCAACGGCGCAGTCATCACCGGCCGCGAAAGTGGCACCAACGTCTGGCAAATCAACAAACACCATATCGCCCAGCAGTTCCTGTGCGTGTTCGGTGATACCAACAGTAAAGGTGCCGTCGGCTTCTTTACGGACCCACTCGTGGCTATCGCGGTATTTCAATTCACTTGGCACATTGCTCATTGGCCATTTCTCCTGAAAAAATTACTGGGCGACCGGCTTACCGGCGCGAACAAAAATCGGTTTGGTGACGTTTACTGGCATTTCACGGTTGCGGATTTCCACAATCGCCTGCTCACCAATTCCGGCTGGCACACGCGCCAGCGCGATGCTGTAACCCA
>NZ_DAMBSA010000581.1:0-2108 GCF_032054795.1 Pantoea sp. CTOTU49201 | reverse complement strand
ACGCGCTCCAGCATCGGCACATCGTTGGGGCCATCGCCCAGGCCGATGGTGATGCGCGATTCTCCTTCTTGCGCGGCAAGATGCTGCTGGATTTCGGCCAGAGCGATACCTTTGCCGGTGTCGGCGGGCATCACATGCCAGAAACGTCCGCCCTGGGTTAACGCCAGATGGTGCTCGGCAAGCGCCTCACGGAACTCCTGCAAACGATGTTCATCATCGCGCCACAGCACCACTTCCGACGCTTCGCGCAGGCGGCTTTGGCTGGCTTCGGTGAGCGTTAATCCGGTGAAGCGTGCTACTTCGGCATCGCTAAATTCATGAAAACCGTTGAAGCGGAACCGCGCCTGCAATGCGTGCAGCGTCTGGCATAACGCGTGATAGTTGGCGCTGGTTTCGGTTGGCGGCGTTTGTTCTCCGCCGAGTACCACGCGCGCACCGTTTTCAGCAATAAAGGGTGCGCCAACAATGCCCAGCTTCTTTTGTAGTGGAATAATCTCTGCCGCCGTTTTGCTGGAACAAATCACCAGCGGAATCTGATGTTGTTTCAGACGCGCCAGCCATTCACTAGCCGCATCCCAGTTGTAGTCATGATGATCCAGTAATGAGCCATCAAGATCGGTAACGATCATCAGGGAAGAGGTAAGACTCAGCATCATCACACTCCTTACGCCAGTGGCATCCGTAAAGCGAAGAGTAATCAGTATAATAGCGGAATCGCGATCACACTTTTTCCGGCGACCCGGCCAGCGACATCCAGGATAATTCTTAAACAGCAGACGTGACGGGACGCGCGATGCACATTTCGTGCACAGCTGAAACCAGTCGTGACGCGGTGCGTGGGGCGATTCGCATGAATGGTTATACAAAATTGTTCGATTTACATGCAGAGATAAGACTTGTCTTAATCGGACTAAGGCGTAATCTGACCGGGTGTTAAGAATTCCCTGGTGTAACGAATTTACTGATTTATTTTACCCGGCCATCCCGCCGGGTATTTTTTTGAAATCGATTTCAACGGTTTACTTCACTGATGGCGAAGTCGCGAATGTCGAGTTCAAAGGCTTCCGCTAAATCGGTGTAAGAGTCATAAGCCTCGCCGTTTACTTTGACGCGATGGGCGTTTTCGGCTTCCATAAACTCTTGTATCTCGCCCGACGTTCTTTTCTGAATCGCCTCCAGCAGCGCATCGACATCAATATTGACTTCGCGCTGCACATTCTCGCTGTACTCTTTTGCCGTCGTCATAGCGCCCTCCCAGAGGCGATTGGATGAGTTAACAGTATAGACGGTGCTGAAAAGAGGGCGTCGCGGGCAAATTGCAGGCAAAAAAAAGCCCGCGCTGCGCGGGCAAAAATCCTTGTTACTTTTAGGTTGACTGCGCCTTTGGGGTTGGTGCAGTGATGAGAAGTGTACGAGCAGCCCGCGTCAAAAGTCTCTCTATGAAACGTTAAGAAAGCGAAAAAGCGCATATTGACAGAGTTTTACCTGCCTTTAAGTGCACAGTGCGTAACAGCGTCTATGCTTAGCGATTGATTGTTAAGTGATATCAGGGAGTGAATATGGACTTTTTACGTATTGTCATCGCCATTTTGGTACCGCCACTGGGCGTGTTCTTGCAGGTCGGGTTCGGCGGGGCGTTCTGGCTTAATATTCTGCTGACGCTGTGTGGCTACATTCCAGGCATCGTTCATGCAGTGTGGGTTATCGCCCGACGCTGATCGCGATCAGGCAGTGTTGATTATCTTCCGTTAAACTGTGTCGCAGGACAATTTGTGGAGAGTAATCAATGAAGGTGAACGATCGCGTTACGGTTAAAACCGACGGCGGCCCGCGCCGTGTAGGTACGGTGCTGGCAGTGGAAGCATTCAATGAGGGCACCATGTATCTGGTGGCGTTAGAAGATTACCCGCTGGGGATTTGGTTCTTTAATGAAAGCGATCATGCCGAAGGCGTGTTTGTTGAGCCGTATGAAGGGGCTTGATGCCAGGTGCGCATAAATGCGCACCTGAGTTGTAGGGTCGCCATTCATGGCGACCTCTGCAAATTCAACGCTTAAAACGTTTCCCAGTTATCATTTCCCGACGTCGCCAATGCCGGACGCGGCGCCA
>NZ_DAMBSA010000580.1:0-2122 GCF_032054795.1 Pantoea sp. CTOTU49201 | reverse complement strand
ACGGTGGTGCCGGATTTGGCGATACACAGTAGCAGCACGGTCATAAACACCGAATCGGTGAACGGAGCAAAGCCGATGCATAGCGCCATCAGCAGGCCGATGGTGAGGAACAGTTTGCGTGTGGCGGTTAGCGACAGCACTTTGTTATGCACCATGCGATCCGATGCCCAACCCGCCAGCACTTCAATCACCATGCCGCAGATCAGCGGCAGCGCGGCCACCATCCCCATTTTGAGGAAATCCATGCCTTTATCTTTCACCAGATAGGTCGGCAGCCAGGTGATAAAGAAATAGGAGGTGTAATTGATGGTGAAGAAGCCAATGCACATTGCCCAGATATTACGGTAGCGCAGCAGCTTGTACCATTTCATCGGACGCACGCTTTTATCGCCGTGCTTCTGCGCCTGGCCGTCACGGATGAAGCGCACTTCTTCTTTGCTAATCGACTTATGATCTTCCGGATTCTCGGCGTAGATAAAGTACCAGGCAATCACCCAGAACAAGCCGAGCGCACCAATGGCGAGGAAGGTCAGACGCCAGTCAAACAAGGCGATCATAAAGACGATCAGCGGCATGGCCACCGCACCACCAAACTTGGAGGCGCTGTCAAACAGGCCAGAAACCGTGGCGCGTTCACGATCCGGGAACCAGCGCGCGGTAATACCGGCGTTGCTGGGATAGGCAGCGGCTTCACCGACGCCGAGGGCTAAACGCAGCGCCAGTAGCGATTTAAAGCCGGTTGCGAGGCCCATCGCCATGGTCGCGATTGACCACCAGCCGACGGCGATGCCAAGGCCTTTTTTCTGACCGAAGCGATCGGCGAACCAGCCCGCCGGGATCTGCAATAGCGCATACGACCAGAAGAACGCCGCCATGATGAAGCCCATCATTTCAGGATTGATATCGAGCTCTTTGATCAGATGCGGTGCCGCTGCCGAGAGCACGGTGCGGTCAATGTAGTTAATGGCGATGGCCAGCCACATCAGGCCAGCAATCCACCAACGGATACGACTCGAGCGCGCAGAGTTAGTCATAATAATTATCCACTCGAAAAAGGGTTACAGAGAAAGGCGGCGTGTTATTCCAGCCCGTTCATCACGTTGATCGGGCGTTCGCCCTGTTGGATGCACTGCACGATTTGCGACACGCAACGTTCACCAATCGCGCTGATAGCGCCGTCGGTGTAACCGGCAATGTGCGAAGTAGGAATGAAGTTGTTGAGCGTAAACAGTGGATGCTCGCTCAGCGGTTCCTGCACAAACACGTCAGCCGCCGCTCCGGCAATCACGTTATCCAGCAACGCCTGATAGAGATCTTGCTCGTTCACCACGCCGCCGCGCGAGGCATTAATCAGGAAGGCATTTTTCTTCATGCGTTTGAGGCGCGCGGCATCAAACAGATTGTGCGTTTTATCGGTAAGCGGCATGTGCAGGGTGATGAAATCGCTGGTTTCGGTCAGCTGATCCAGCGTGACGAATTCGATGCCGTGTTCGGCAGCAAACTGTTCATCGGGATAAAAATCAAACGCGATAACCCGCATGTTGAAGCCTTTGGCGCGCAGCGCAACCTGCTTGCCGATATTGCCCAGCCCGATGATGCCCAATGTTTTGCCATAAACGTCGGTGGCAAAAATTCGCGGCCAGCTGCCCGCTCGGGTTTCAATGGCGGCTTGGGTGATCTGACGCGCGCTGTTGAGGATCAAAGCAAAGGCGAAATCGGCAACCGCGTGTTTGTTGGCATCGGGCACGTTGGTGACGTAAATCCCTCGTGCGCGCGTCGCTTCCAGATTGATGTTGTCGACGCCAACGCCGTGCTTACAGACGATTTTCAGCTGTGGCGCTAATGCCAGCAGTTCTTCATTGATGTCGGTAAAGGCCACAATCATCGCTACGGTGTCAGCCAGATGTGGCTGAAGTGCGCTCAGCGGCGCATCGGCGGGCAGTGTGATCAACTCAAAACCGTGCTGCTGCAGCACCTCAATCGGCGCCGCGTCGTATTTGGCGAATGACGGTGAAGTACAGATGACTTTCATGATTCTTCCCGGGGTTAGTAAATGCTGCCAAATTGGCCAGGTCACCATAAATGGCGACCCTACAAAACCGCATTCATATGCGCATTCATA
>NZ_DAMBSA010000579.1:0-2157 GCF_032054795.1 Pantoea sp. CTOTU49201 | reverse complement strand
GCCGCACAGATGATGCGGGCGGGCGCCAATATGGTGAAGCTGGAAGGTGGCGAGTGGCTGGCGGAAACCGTGCGTATGCTCACCGAGCGCGCCGTGCCGGTGTGCGGCCATTTGGGCCTGACGCCGCAATCGGTGAACATCTTCGGTGGCTATAAAGTGCAGGGCCGCGATGAAGCCGCCGCTGAACGTCTGCTGGCCGATGCGCTGGCGCTGGAAGCCGCCGGTATGCAGCTGTTGGTGCTGGAGTGCGTGCCGGTGGCGCTGGCGGAGCGCGTCACCAAAGCGCTGTCGGTGCCGGTGATCGGTATCGGTGCGGGCAACGTCACTGACGGCCAGATTCTGGTGATGCATGACGCCTTTGGCATTACCGGCGGCCACATTCCCAAATTTGCCAAAAATTTCCTCGCTGAAACCGGCGACATTCGTGCGGCGATTCGCCAATATATCGCCGACGTTGAAGCGGGCCTCTATCCAGCCGCTGAACACAGTTTCCAGTAAATCAGGAGATTTGCAGTGCTGATCATTGAAACACTGCCGATGCTGCGTCGTGAAATTCGTCGCTGGCGTCAGGCAGGCAAACGTATCGCGCTGGTGCCCACTATGGGCAACCTGCACGACGGTCATCTGACGTTGGTCGATGAAGCGCGCGAGCGCGCCGACGTTGTGGTGGTCTCGATTTTCGTTAACCCGATGCAGTTTGATCGTCCCGACGATCTGGCCCGCTATCCGCGCACGCTGCAGGACGATTGCGAGAAGCTGAATCGTCATAGCGTGGATCTGGTGTTCGCACCCGCGCCCGCGGATGTCTATCCAAAAGGCCTTGATAGCCAAACCTTCGTGGAAGTGCCGGGTTTATCATCGCTGCTGGAAGGTGCCAGCCGTCCAGGACATTTCCGTGGCGTCTCCACCATCGTCAGCAAACTGTTTAATCTGGTGCAGCCTGACATCGCCTGTTTTGGCGAGAAGGATTTCCAGCAGCTGGCGATCATCCGCAAGATGGTGGCGGATATGGGCTTCGATATCGAGATTGTGGGCGTGCCAACGGTACGCGCGAAAGATGGCCTGGCGCTGAGTTCGCGCAATGGCTATCTCACCGCCGACGAGCGTAACATCGCCGCCGGTCTCAGCCAGGTGATGAACAGCATGGCCGAACGTCTGAGCAACGGCGAGCGGCATGTCGAAGAGATTATCGAGCACGCGGAAGCGGCGTTGCGTGAGAAGGGTTTTCGTCCGGACGGACTGGCGATTTGCGATGCCGAAACCTTACAAGCGCTCAACGTGGACAGCCAGCGCGCGGTGATTCTGATGGCCGCATGGCTTGGCAATGCGCGTCTCATTGATAATCAGCAAGTGGATCTGACGGAGTAGTTTTCCGTCGTTTATTGGCAGCTTAACAAGGTTAGACAGTTATGATTCGCACCGTACTTCAAGGCAAACTGCATCGCGTAAAAGTCACTCAGGCAGATTTGCATTACGAAGGTTCCTGCGCCATTGACCAGGATTTCCTCGACGCCTCCGGCATTCTGCAATATGAAGCCATCGACATCTACAACGTCACCAACGGCCAGCGTTTTTCCACCTACGCAATTGCCGCTGAACGTGGCTCGAAGATCATCTCAGTCAACGGTGCCGCCGCGCGTTGCGCCTGCGCTGGCGATATCATGATCATCTGCTCTTACGTGCAGGTCGAAGATGAAGTCGCGCGCAGCTGGCAGCCGAAAGTCGCATACTTTGAAGGCGATAACGAAATGAAGCGCCTCGCCAAAGCGCTGCCGGTTCAGGTCGCCTGATGCAACAAGGGCGCGGTTTTTATACCGCGCCCTTTTCTTTCGGTTGCCATAAATGGCAACCCTACGATCCCACATGCCACTCCGCCGCCGTAGGGTCGCCATTCATGGCGACCTTTGTTACGTACGCAACCCGCGCCCACGCTGAATCAGCGAATACACCAGCACATAAAACACCACGATAAAGGCGATCAGCACCGACATGGTAAACACCAACGGCACATCGCTAATACCGAGGAAACCGTAACGGAAGCCGCTGATCATATACACCACCGGATTCATCTTCGACACCGCTTGCCAGAACGGTGGCAGCAGCGTCAGCGAATAGAACACGCCGCCGAGGTAGGTTAACGGCGTCAGCACGAAGGTC
>NZ_DAMBSA010000578.1:370-2160 GCF_032054795.1 Pantoea sp. CTOTU49201 | reverse complement strand
CAAGGCCCGGGAGTGCAGAGGGCGCGGCCAGGCGCTCTCTGCTCGGTCGCCGCACCAGGTTATTGTAACTGCCTCAGCACATAGCGAACGAAAGTCGCTCTGCACTTAACTGAGCAGCATTACGCCATCCATGGCGACTTCAAACAACGTTAAATCTCGACCTGGGTTCCCAACTCGATCACACGGTTCGGTGGGATTTCAAACTGATCCGGCGCGCGCAGCGCATTGCGTTGCAGCGCAAGGAACAGCTTGCCGCGCAGGCGCAGATACCACGGACGATCGCCGATAATCAGCGATTCATGCGACATAAAGAAGGACGTTTCCATCATGCGGCAATTCAGGCCTTCAAGACCGCAGCGGTGGAAGATCTCTTCAACATTTGGCGTTTCGCGCCAGCCGTAACTCGCTACCACGCGCCAGAAGGTCGGCGATAACTGTTCAATGGTCACACGACGTACATTGTGCACGTAAGGCGCATCTTCAGTACGCAGCGTCAGCAGCACCACGCGCTCATGCAACACTTTGTTATGCTTGAGGTTATGCAGCATGGCAAACGGAATCACGTTCAGCGCCCGCGACATATACACTGCGGTGCCCGGCACGCGTACCGGCGGCGATTTCTCCAGCGACGCAATCATCGCTTCGAGGGAATTGCCGTGCTCATGCATACGACGCAGCAGGCGGAAACGCTCGCTTTTCCACGTAGTCATGATGATGAACATCATCAGCGCCAGCGTCAGCGGCAGCCAACCGCCGGAGAACACCTTGATTAGGTTGGCGGAGAACAGCGAAACGTCGATGATCAACATGGCAATCAGAATCAACACCACCAGATAGCGGTTCCAGTGCCAGTTTTGGATCGCCACGGTTGAACAGAGAATGGCGGTCAGCACCATGGTGCCGGTTACCGCAATGCCGTACGCCGCCGCCAGATTGCTGGAGTGCTCGAAGCCGACAATCACAATCACCACCGAGAAATAGAGCAGCCAGTTGATCACTGGAATGTAGATCTGCCCGGACTCCTCTTCTGAGGTGTGCACAATGCGCATCGGCGGCAAATAGCCGAGACGCACCGCCTGACGCGTTAATGAGAACACGCCGGAAATCACCGCCTGCGACGCAATCACCGTGGCTAAGGTCGCAAGAATCAACATCGGGATCAGCATCCAATCCGGCGCGAGCAGGAAGAACGGGTTTTTGATCGCTTCGGGATGTTTGAGCAGCAGCGCGCCCTGACCAAAGTAGTTGAGCACCAGTGAAGGCAGCACCACGATGAACCAGGCGAGGCGAATCGGGAATTTACCGAAGTGGCCCATATCGGCATACAGCGCTTCTACGCCGGTAATCGCCAGCACCACCGCGCCCAGCGCGAAGAAGGATACGGTTTTATATTGGATTAAGAAGTGCACCGCCCAATACGGGTTCATCGCATGCAGGACGTCAGGATTGTCGATAATGCTGCGCGCGCCCAGTACCGCCAGCACCAAAAACCACAGCAGCATCACCGGCGCGAACAGCTTGCCGACGATACCGGTGCCGTGTTTTTGGATGACAAACAGCAAAGTCAGCACTGCAATCGCCAACGGCACGATGTAGGCATCAAGACTTGGCGCGGCAATTTCCAAACCTTCAATCGCCGATAGCACCGAAACCGCCGGCGTAATCACCACTTCGCCGTAGAAGAAGCTACCGCCAATCAGTCCCATAATCACCAGAATTGCCGTAGCTCTGGCGCCGGTATGGCGTCCGGCCAGCGACATCAGCGTTAAAATCCCGCCTTCGCCGGCGTT
>NZ_DAMBSA010000578.1:0-360 GCF_032054795.1 Pantoea sp. CTOTU49201 | reverse complement strand
ACGTAGCTGATGTACTTCAGCGACACCACCAGAATCAGCAGCCAGAAGATCAGCGACAGGAAGCCAAATACCGCTTCGCGCTCTACGCCAAATCCAAACTGACCAGAGAGACATTCACGCAATGTATAGAGCGGGCTGGTACCGATATCGCCATACACCACGCCAATTGCCGCCAGCGTGACTGCCCCAAGGGACTGTTTCTTATCCGAGCTCATAAGTTGTCTTTTGTTGGAGCCGGAGGCACTTGCCTTCCGCTCAAGCCATCAAAAAGCGCACAGTATGCACATATTCCCAAAAAAACCTACTCTTACAAAGTGTCACCATCGCCTTGGTGACGCGGTTTTTCGCCGAAAATAGCGC
>NZ_DAMBSA010000577.1:0-2165 GCF_032054795.1 Pantoea sp. CTOTU49201 | reverse complement strand
TGATCCGCTACAGCTACTGGAATGAACTGTGCGCTGATGAATAAAGAACCCGCTCCTAGGCCAGCGGGTTTTTTTATGTCTGCAATCCGTAAAAGCAAAAAGCCCGCTTAGTTTCCTAAGCGGGCTTCTCTAAATATGGCTCCTCTGACTGGACTCGAACCAGTGACATACGGATTAACAGTCCGCCGTTCTACCGACTGAACTACAGAGGAATCGTTTGAACGAGGCGAATATTAATGGCGCCCCTTGCAGGTGTCAACAGCTTAAAACACATTTGTATTCAACTGGCTAGCATTAGTACAAAGCGATCGCGATTTAAGCAGGTTCTGCTGTTAGCATCGCCAATCGCGCCAGCGGATCCTGACGATAGAACTGCTGCAGATGGCGATACATCACCGGGAAGCGGTTAGCCAGTAAATCCGGTGCGCTGAAGAAATACTCTGACAGCACCGCGAAACACTCTGCCGCATCGCTGGCAGCGTAGGGATCGATGGTTGCCGCCTGTTCACCGACTAATTCAACTTCAGCTTCAATTTCTGCCATCGCCTGCTGCAAATCTTTCTCCCAGGCGGCGACATCGCGTAGCGCCATCACCGGAATGCCGCTGGTATAACCGCTGCCGCGTGCATCGAGTTTATGCGCCACTTCGTGGATTACCAGGTTAAAGCCGGAAAGATCGAGTGAATCCTGAATATCCAGCGCGTTTAACACCACCGGACCCTGCGTCCAGCTCTGTCCGGCGTGCACTGCCGGCGCGTGGTGCACCAGACCGTTATCATCTTCCCAGCGATCGTCGACGTTAAACGGCTCGGGATAGATCAGCACTTCATGGAAGCCATCGAGCCATTCGAGTCCAAGCTTCAACACCGGCAAACAAAACAGCAGCGCCAGACGTGTCAGCAACAGTTCGTCGAGCTGCAGGCCTTGCAGCGGCGAGATTTTTTTCTGCTGCAGGAAGCGTTGTGCCAGCGTAACCAGTGCGGTTTTTTCATCAGGATCGAGCAGTGAAAAGATGGGCTGCGCCAGCGCCTGTTGCCAGGGAAGCGCCAGCACTGAAGTCTCTATTTGCGCATGCCACGGCCATTTGAACATTGCGTCACTCACTCTTCAGACGAAAACAGTATCCTGGCGCGGCAAAGGAGGAATTACCAGCGCGTAATCAAAGCCGCATATTCAACCAGTTAGTCGGGGATTTGTCTGTGATTGGCGTGGCAAAGCGGGAAAGTCATGGCGAGGAAATAAAAAAGGTCGTCATGAATGACGACCTTACGTTTGCATGCTTCGCAGCGTTTAACTTTAACGTTCAACCCGCTGAAACGCGATCACCCAAACCCACGGGTTCACTTCCCAACTGGTGGCGCCGTACTGTTTCTGCCACGCTTTGCGGTACGCTTCTTTCGGCGATTCAGAATTCATATTCATGGTGAAGAAGTTATTCAGGAAGTGCGAATCGGTCTGCACGCCTTCCGCCATAATGTCATCTTCACTGATGTCCTGAATCTTCTCGGCACGTACCGAGGTAATTTGCAGATCGATGCGGCTGGCCCAGCGCGGCATATGAATCGCGGTCTGCCAGCCAAACTGCTCGGCATTCTGCAAATTCTCATCCAGCTGTCCCAACTCATTGCTGTCAGCGCGATATTGGCAATACGCCGCATTGCGAAACGGCAGGGGATCGCGTTCGTAATCCGCCAGTAAGTTTTCCGGCACAATCGGGCCGCGCCAGGTTTCACGTACCCACAAACCATCGCCCGCCTGCCCAAATGGGCAGTGCGAACTGACATCAGTCATCGACATCAATTTATAGCCGTGCAGATGATTGGCGCTGACGTCAAACGCGTGAACGCCTTCATGGTGATCCTGACCCGGACCGAAAGCTTGAGTTTTCATAATGCGCCGGGTCTGCGTTTGCTGGCCAACCAGCAGGGCGCGCACCCGCTGTTCGGAAAAAAGAATCGGCCGTTCTTTCATTGCATACCTCTTATTGTGTCACAAACCCGGAAACTGCGAAGAATCCCCCAACATCCGTAGATGTGAGAGCTAGCATAATGGGTTTGAATCAGTTTGCTTAATAATTTGTCGCCTTAGTATCAGGCTAATCTGGCAATTTTAGATTTTAAAAATGGTTCATAAGCAAAATGTGTGCTGAAAAGGACTTCGCAAGG
>NZ_DAMBSA010000576.1:0-2173 GCF_032054795.1 Pantoea sp. CTOTU49201 | reverse complement strand
CTGATTGCCTATGCGGCATCAGGCGCGGCGTTGTGGCTGGCGTTTCATCTGCGCCAGGGCGAAAGCCTGTTATTACTGCGCGCCTGCGCAGCGTTAGTGATGGGGATTGCGATTGCCGGCATGCATTACACCGGCATGGCGGCAGCAGAGTTCGTTATGCCGGTAAGCATGCAACATCACGGTGCCAGCGAAGAGGGACTGGCGGTGTGGGTCACCATTATCACGCTGAGTATTCTGGGATTCATGTTGCTGATCTCGATGCTGGATGCGCAGATCCGTGCCGCGCGCCTCGCCGCTAAACTCAAGCGCGCCAACAGCGAGCTGCGCCAGCTGGCGATGCATGACAACCTCACCGCGCTGCCGAATCGCGTAATGCTGGAGCAGCAACTCACCACGGAGATCAAACAGGCGACGCTGCACGATGAGAATTTTGCGCTGATGTTCATGGATCTCGATGGTTTCAAAGCCATTAACGATACCTGGGGCCATCACGTCGGCGACCGCTTACTGATTGCCGTAGCCGATCGCTTGCGGGATGAACTGAGTGAAGAGATTCTGCTGGCGCGTTTGGGCGGTGATGAATTCGTGCTGCTGTGTCCGCAATTCCATCTTCATCAGGCCACCAAACTGGCACAACGGCTGGTACAAATAATTGATGCGCCTTTCGATCTCGATCGCTATTCGCTGCGCGTCTCCTTGAGCGTTGGCATTGTTATCTTCCCGCTGCACGGCCGCAGCCAGCAGGAGTTGATGTTCAACGCCGACTCCGCCATGTATCACACCAAACACAGTGGGCGTAACGGTTGGTGCCTGTTTGAACCGGCGATGAGCGCGGTGGCGCAGCATCAGCTGGCGCTGGCCAACGATTTGTGGAACGCGCTGGAATATCAGGAGATGCGCCTGTTCTATCAGCCAAAATTCCGCGCGGGCGGCACGGTATTAATCGGTTTTGAGGCGCTGCTGCGCTGGCAGCATCCGCGTCGCGGGCTGCTAATGCCGGATATGTTCCTGGCGCGCGCCGAGAAAACCGGGCAAATTGTCGCGCTGGGTAACTGGGTGATCAACGAAGCCTGCCGCCAGCTCAGGCAGTGGCACGATGAAGGCAACGGCGACTGGACGGTGTCGGTCAATCTCTCGGCTCTGCAGTTCCAGCAGCGCGATTTGATTGAGAGCCTGCGCCAGGCGTTGCAGCACCATCAGATCCCGGAAGGGGCGTTGATGCTGGAAATTACCGAGAACATCGCGATGCGCGACCCGCAGTTCAGCCAGCAGCGCATTGCCGAACTGCATCGTCTTGGGGTGAAAGTGGCGATCGATAACTTCGGCATCGGTTACGCCAACTTGCTGCATTTGAAACATCTCGAAGCCAGCGAGCTGAAAATCGACCGCGCCTTTATCAACAGTTTGCGCGCCGGCAGCGAAGACGCCACGGTGGTCACCGCGATGTTAACGCTGGCACAAACGCTTAACCTGCGCATGGTGGCGGAAGGCGTCGAGACCGAGGAGCAGCAGCGTTTACTCACCGGTTTAGGCTTCGACACGCTGCAAGGTTATCTGCTCGGCAAGCCCACGCCAGCCGATCGCATCGGTGAATTTACCGCTGCGCTTACCGTGCCGCTGGCGTTTAGCGATAACGTGGTGCCGTTGGCTGGCGCGCAGTAAACAATTTTTAGTTTCTTCTCCATCGGAAGGTTTCATCGTTCAAAAACTCAGATCGGCAGTTACGCTGCCGATAATTCCTACAATAAAACCAATAGATCTCACTTTTAACCACAACACCACAGCTGATTCAAACCGGCTTTTACTTGGGAAATCACTATGTTAGTGACTTCGTACGACTCGTTTACCGTCATCGTCTCGATCCTGGTGGCAATGCTGGCCTCGTTTACTGCACTTGATATGGCAGGACGCGTGGCTTCCTCAACTGGCAAGGTGGCGCTGGTTTGGTTATTCGGCGGTGGATTCGCTATGGGCGTCGGCATTTGGGCGATGCACTTCATCGGCATGCTGTCGATGAGCCTTGATATGGTGATGAGCTACGATCCCATGCTCACCGTCACCTCCATGGTGGTGGCGGTATTAGCCTCGGTATTTGCGCTGTGGCTGGTGTGTTCAACGCCGACGTTACCGTGGCCGCGACTGTGCGGTGGTGCCTTGGTGCTGGGGTCCGGCG
>NZ_DAMBSA010000575.1:0-2179 GCF_032054795.1 Pantoea sp. CTOTU49201 | reverse complement strand
GATCTTTCTTTAAGATCTATTCACTGTATAACTTAATAACGCCAGGACTGAAGCGGCTTTGGACACGCAAAACGTTTAAAACAACCGCATCGCGATAACATCCTATTCGATCCCACCAAATCATCAGTTCTGTGCGACCAGGATCCTTCTAATTCTCCATAAATGAACAACTTCCTCATTATTATTCATTTTTAAGAAACCTCTACCCGGCGTAAGGTGAGCACCATTGAACATCACATCACTTATGACGAGGACATCTTTCATGACTGACAACGTTATCTCTCGCAACCCGACCACAGGCGAAATCATCGCGACCTATCCGCTGCAGAGCGCAGCCGAGCTGGAAGCCTCATTGCAGCAAAGTGCTGATGCCTTCACAGAGTGGCGCTATACGGCAATGCCGCAACGGGTCAAAGTGCTGCGTCAACTGGCAGAACAGATTCGCCAACGACAAGATGAGTTGGCAACCATGGCGACGCTGGAAATGGGTAAGCCTATCGCTCAGGCACGTGCTGAAGTACTGAAATGCGCCAATCTCTGCGACTGGTATGCAGAACACGGCCCAGCGATCCTTGCCGACAAACCCACGCTGGTGGAAAACCAGCAAGCGTGGCAATCGTTTCGCCCGCTCGGCGTGATCCTTGCAGTGATGCCATGGAACTTCCCTTACTGGCAGGTTCTGCGCGGCGCAGTCAGCATGTTGCTGGCGGGTAATACCTATGTACTGAAACATGCACCAAGCGTAATGGGATCCGCCAACCTGATGTCGTCACTGTTTGACGCCACCGATCTGCCTAAAGGCGGCTTTACCGTGATCAACGTCGATAACGATGGCGTTTCGACAGCAATCAAAGATCCGCGTATTGCGGCTGTAGCGGTAACCGGCAGCGTGCGTGCAGGCGGAGCTATTGCAGCGCAAGCCGGTGCAGTATTGAAAAAAACCGTGCTGGAACTGGGCGGCGCGGATCCTTTCATTGTGCTGGCGGATGCAGACCTTGATGCTGCAGTGGCCTCAGCGGTCACAGGACGCTACCAGAACACCGGACAGGTCTGCATGGCAGCCAAGCGCTTCATCATTGAAGAAAGCGTCGCAGAAGCGTTTGAGGCGCGTTTCAGCGTAGCGGTGCAGGCATTGAAGATCGGCGATCCTTTGGCAGAAGAAACCTACATCGGCCCAATGGCGCGTTACGATCTGCGTGATGAGCTGGATAATCAGGTGCAGCAGACCATCAAGGAAGGCGCGCGTCTGGTATTAGGCGGCCATAAGATCGACGGCCCAGGCAACTATTACGCCCCAACGATCCTCGCAGATGTCACACCAGCCATGACCGCTTTCCAGCAGGAGATCTTTGGTCCAGTTGCTGCAATCACCGTCGCTCGTGATGCACAACACGCCCTTGAGCTGGCTAACGACAGCGAATTCGGCCTCAGTGCAACAGTGTGGAGCGGCAATGAAGCACTGGCCAACGAACTGGCGGAAAAACTTGAAACCGGCGCGGTGTTTATCAACGGCAATGGCGCGTCCGATCCGCGTGTCGCGATTGGTGGCGTGAAGAAGAGCGGTTATGGTCGTGAGCTGTCGAGCTTTGGTGTCCACGAATTCTGCAACATTCAGACTGTATGGAAAAACCGCCGCTAACTATTACCGGGCGCGTTATTCGCGCCCTCATTTTCATCCCCCGCATCCAGTTACCTCCCGCCTCAGAACGTTGCACATCAGTTAAAATGTTGTGGACGAGTTCAAAAAATCCACCAGTGGTATTATAAAGGTATTATTACTGGTGTTAGATTGGCCCCACCTACACCGGGGAGTCCTTTTAAATGAAAACAACAATCCCAAAACTGTCTTTCATGATGTTTCTTGAGTGGTTTATCTGGGGGGCATGGTTTGTGCCGCTCTGGGCATTTCTAAGCAAAAACGGCTTCTCGCCGGTTGAAATTGCCTGGTGCTACGCCTGTACCTCGATAGCCGCCATCCTGTCGCCGATCCTTGTCGGATCGCTGGCCGATCGCTTCTTCCAGGCGCAAAAAGTGTTGTCGCTGCTCACCATCGTCGGATCCATTCTGATGTTCTTCGCAGCCCAGCAAACCTACTTCGGCGGCTTCTTCCCGCTGTTATTGCTGCATGCGCTCACTTACATGCCAACCATTGCCTTAACCAATAGCATCGCGTTTTCGC
>NZ_DAMBSA010000574.1:0-2183 GCF_032054795.1 Pantoea sp. CTOTU49201 | reverse complement strand
CCGCAAATACCGATTAGCCCGATTCGGTTGCGGTCCACCTCTTTTTGCAGACCTAAGAAATCAACCGCCGCGCTGAAATCCTCGGTATTGATATCCGGAGACGCCACATTACGCGGATAGCCGCCACTCTCGCCTGTATATGAAGGATCAAACGCGAGGGTAACAAATCCCTGTTCAGCCAGCGTCTGCGCGTACAGGCCGCTGGACTGTTCTTTGACCGCACCGAACGGTCCGCTGACGGCCACGGCTGCCAGCTTGCGCTCGCCGCGATCCTTCGGAAGGTACAGATCCCCGACTAAAGTGATGCCGTAGCGATTCTGAAAGGTCACTTTACGATGATCAACTTTGGTACTTTCTGGAAAGGTTTTATCCCAATTTTTGACCAGCGAAACGGGGGCGTTCGGGTTGTTTGTATCAGCATAACTCATGGTTGTGACTCCACTTAATGATGCGCATAGCAGCAGTGCAGGTATCGCGGCTGTCAGTTTTTTGGTGAAAACAGTCATCAAAATCCTCCTAAAAAAACCTAAAAGAGGCAGGTTTCATACCGACAACGCTGCTGTGCTTTATTTCAATGCGCACATTTTAGTTAGCAGTATGCGTTCTGATTAGAGGGCAATATTTGCTAAGATTGATATCAAATTGTTCTAAATAGCGATGCGGTTACGAGGGCGGGATAATGGCAAAACGGGAAAACTACAACGATCTCTATTTGTTCATGCTGGTGGTGCGCGAGGGAAGTTTTACCGCCGCAGCGCAACGCCTTGGCCTGGCGCAATCAGGAATCAGTCGTTCAGTACGTGAGCTTGAAGAAAGACTGGGCGTTCAACTCATTGTTCGCACCACGCGCAGATTATCGCTCACCCATGCCGGTGAGCAGCTCTATCAAACCGTTGAGTCAGGATTCGATGCTTTAGATACGGGACTCGCTACGCTGGCCCACTATCGCCAGACGCCATCCGGCACGGTACGCATCAATGCTAGCCAGCACGCGATTGATAAAGTACTACTGCCGAAGCTTGCGGTGTTTAAGCAACACTACCCTGATATCAGGCTGGAACTCATCAGCGAAAGCCGGTTTGTCGATATTATTGCGGAGAGATTCGATGCGGGTGTACGTCTGGGGCCAGAAGTGGGCAATGGCATGATTGCTGTGCGCATTTCGCCCGACATGGAGATGGTTGTTGTCGGTACGCCAGAACACTTTCGTCGCCACGGCTTCCCGCAGGCTCCCGCAGATTTGGCCGTTCATCCCTGCATCGCCTATCAGTTTGGCGATGGCAGCCTGTACGCATGGGAACTCCATCAGGATGGAAAAAAAATCACCCATTCGCCGCAGGGCCAATGGGTTTTTGCTGACAGCTATATGGAAGCAAAAGCCGCCGCTCTGGGTCTGGGACTGGCTTATGTCCCGGAAGAGTTGGTATCTGAGGATCTGGAACAAGGGAAACTGATCAGAGTACTGCAACGTTACAGCCAACGTCTGGAAGGTTCATTTCTCTATTATCCACATCGCAATGTGTCGCCCGCTTTGCGCGCGGTGATTGATACGCTGAGAATTTAGGGGATAAGAGCCCTAAGCATCCGCAGACTCTTTTTTTTGTGTAGATCAAAAGGATCGGGACAATATTTAATTAGAGGCTTTCCCAGCTTTCAGGCTTATTGCACTCTTCTCATAATATTTCGCTATTACCTGTTAAAACAGATTGGCTTCTTACTTAAGGTAAGGAAGATATCTTGTTTCATCGATTATCAGCCACATGATTTTTTAATTAGCATTGGTACTCTCTCTCCCGAAGTATTCTGGAAAGCCATTAAACATCTGCAAATACACGTCTTTTGTCTGCATGTCCGTGCATAATTAAGCGTGTCGGGAAGCAGCATAGGTCGGATTTTTTTGGTATCAACAACCTGTGTAACCATGATGCATTCAGACTTTTTCTTAAACACCATAACTACATATAGATCGCAATTACCTATTTACCATTTTTAATTGCAAGAATATTTCAATTTGTCCTGTTAATTTTTTGCACTCGTCAGCAGGGGGAATAATGAAGATTATCGTGGGGGGTAACGGCTACCCGGAAAAGAGAAACATCATTACAGACCCTTCACATCGCTATCTTGATTACCGTCCCAGAAACATCTGGACCTGGATTAACGTAATAAGGCAGCGCTTGTTT
>NZ_DAMBSA010000573.1:0-2193 GCF_032054795.1 Pantoea sp. CTOTU49201 | reverse complement strand
GAGAAAACTAACAGTCCATTAATGATTCAGATCTCAACCGGCACCGCCAAATATCTCGGACATAAATTATTGGTAGATGCGATTCGCTCATTGTCGGAAAGCCGTAACGTGCCGACCTGTTTGCACCTCGATCACTGTTCGGATTTAGACGCTATCCAAACCGCGCTGGATGCGGGCTTCAGTTCAATTATGTATGACGGCTCACATTTGCCGATTGAAGAGAACATTGCCAATACGCGCCGTGTTATTGATATGGCGCGCCCGCTGGCGGTATCAGTGGAAGCGGAACTGGGCGCGATTGGCGGCTCGGAAGATGGCAAAGAAGTGGAAATGAACGATGCGGCCTTTACCACCGTCGATGAAGCCAAACGCTTTGTCGATGAAACCGGCGTCGATATGCTGGCGATCTCCATCGGTACCGTACACGGCTTGTATACCGGCAAAGCGCACATTCAGCATCAGCGCCTCGCGGATATCACCGATGCCACTAAAACGCCATTGGTGCTGCACGGCGGAACCGGTGTTAGCGATGAAGATATGCGTCTTGCGGTGCGCAGCGGCATTGAGAAAGTGAACGTCGGCACCGAGATGAATGTGCAGTGGGTCGCAAACTGCAAGCAGACGTTTGAAAAGGGCAAGGTTAATGACAGCGTGCGTAATTTCCTTGTGCCGGCCAACGATGCTGTGACCAATGTGCTGGTAGAAAAGATTCAGCTGTTCCGCTAATTCCGACTCACTCATGACGTAATAACCTGAGGTGCCCGGCGCCATTCGGGGCAGGAGACGCTATGTTTGGATTCTTGAAAAAGGGCTCCGATAATAAGAGCCAGGATTCACAGGAAATAGATCTTCAGGCTGAAACCATCAGCGGGAAAATAAGCGAACTGGAGCAACAGTTAGCCAATAATCCGCAGGCGACAGATACGCAAAAACAATTAATGCTGGAATATAATCGTGCATTAAATATCTTTGCGAAAAGCCGCCGCTTTCGTCAGGAAATTGATCCGCTGTTTGTCAAAATCGATGAACTGCGCAACACCATTCGCAAATCATTTTAAGGAGGCAGTATGAGTATTAAACAGCTGCTGCAGGAGGCAAGTGCGATTCAGGTGGGGATCAGCGCCAGGGATTGGCGCGAGGTGATCGCGCTGGCGGCGCTGCCGCTGGTGAACGGCGGTTACATCAAAGCCAGTTATCCGGAAGCGGTGATCGCCAACACGCTGGAGCATGGCGCTTATTACGTGTTTGAGGAGGGCATCGCCATTCCCCATGCGCGGCCGGAAACCGGCGTGCTGAAAGATTGTTTCAGCATGATTGTGCTGGATGAGCCGATCTCATTCGACGGCAGCGATAAAGCCGACATCGTGATTATGTTCGGTGCGCGTGACAGCAACGCCCACATTGAAGAGGGCATCCGCGCGATTGTCACGCTGCTGGAAGATGAAGAGACGCTGGTGCGCTTGCGCAGCGCCAGCAGTGCTGCGGAGGTGATAGAGATCCTATGACAACCGACACTGAAGAGAAGATGGTAGTGCTGGTGAACGGCATTCCGGCTTCTGGCAAAAGCACCCTGACGCGCGCGCTGGCCGAGCAATTCGGCTTTCCGGTGCTGACGCTGGATAGCCTGAAAGAGCCGTTTATGGCCAGCTTTGCGCCGGTGGATCGGCTGCGTAATCGCCAGCTAGGCTGTGCGGCGTATCAGGCGATCTGGCAAGTGGTGGCGCAAGCACCGACGCGCTGCATCTATGTCATCGATGCCTGGTTTGGCTTCCAGCCGAAAGAGGTATTGCAGCAAGGATTGCAACAGGCGGGCGTGACGCGGGTGCTGGAGCTGTGGCTGGCGATCACGCCAGATGAGGCGGTGGCGCGTTATCAGGCACGTTTAACCGATCGCATGCCGGGACATCCGGGCGCGGAGTATCTGCCAGAACTGCGCAAGTTAGCGGAAACCGCCCAGCCGATGGCGCTGGGTCCGGTGTTACAGCTTAACGCGCTCAACCCGGACCAGGCGGCGGCCTGCGCCTGGTTGCAGCGTCAGCTGCGGCTGCCGATCAGCGCTCAACCGGCTTTATCGGCATCGGGTTGAAAAATGCGTGCGCTGAGAAAGTCGATCAGCGCACGTACTTTTGGCGACGGATATTTACTGGCGGGCCACAACAAATGGAATACGTTACGGTGGCAGGCGAAGTCGCT
>NZ_DAMBSA010000572.1:0-2200 GCF_032054795.1 Pantoea sp. CTOTU49201 | reverse complement strand
CGCTCAACGGCGGATGTAGCCTTGATTGCGCGCCTCGCCGGTGAAACCCGCTTTACCAGCCTGGTGTTTACGCCACGCGGTGGCGGTACCGGCACCAACGGGCAGTCGCTCAATCAGGGCATCGTGGTGGATATGTCGCGCTACATGAACCGCATCCTGGAAATCAACACCGAGCAAGGTTGGGTGCGTGTTGAAGCGGGCGTGGTGAAAGATCAGCTCAATGCGTGGCTCAAGCCCTATGGCTTCTTCTTCTCGCCGGAGCTCTCCACCAGCAACCGCGCCACGCTTGGCGGCATGATCAACACCGATGCATCAGGCCAGGGATCGCTGGTGTATGGCAAAACCTCCGATCACGTTGAAGGTCTGCGGGCGGTGCTGCTGGGCGGCGATATCCTTGATACGCGCGCCATGCCGACCGCACTGGCGGAACAGCTGGCGAACACGCCAACGGCGGAAGGGCGCATTTATCAGCAGGTGTTAAGCCGCTGCTGTGAACAGCGCGACCTGATTCTGGAGAAATTTCCCAAGCTCAATCGTTTCCTGACCGGCTACGACCTGCGTCATGTGTTCAGCGACGATTTACAGACATTCGATTTGACGCGTCTGCTGTGCGGCGCGGAAGGCACATTGGCCTTTATTACCGAAGCGCGCCTCGACATCACGCCAATCCCGAAAGTGCGCCGTTTGGTGAACATCAAATACGACTCCTTCGACTCGGCGCTGCGTAATGCCCCTTTTATGGTGGAAGCCAAAGCGCTGTCGGTAGAGACCGTTGACTCGAAAGTACTAAACCTGGCGCGCGAAGATATCGTCTGGCATTCGGTGAATGAATTAATTACCGATGTGCCAGACAAAGAGATGCTCGGCCTCAACATCGTGGAGTTTGCCGGTGATGATGGCGAACTGATTGAGCAGCAGATCAGCACGCTGTGCCAGCGCCTGGATGAGCTGATGCAGCAGCAGATGGGCGGCGTGATTGGTTATCAGCTTTGTGACGATTTAGGCGGCATTGAGCGCATCTATAATATGCGCAAAAAAGCGGTTGGCCTGTTGGGGAACGCCAAAGGGCGCGCCAAGCCGATTCCGTTTGTCGAAGATACCGCGGTGCCGCCAGAACAGCTGGCGGATTACATCGTCGATTTTCGTGCGCTGCTCGATAGCCACGGCCTGAGCTACGGCATGTTTGGTCACGTGGATGCCGGCGTGCTGCATGTGCGTCCGGCGCTGGATATGTGCGATCCGCAGCAGGAGCTGCTGATGAAGCAGATCTCCGATGAAGTGGTGGCGCTGACCGCACGCTACGGCGGGTTATTGTGGGGCGAACACGGCAAAGGTTTCCGCGCGCAATACAGCCCGGAATTCTTTGGTGAGACGCTGTTCAACGAATTGCGCCGTATCAAAGCCGCGTTCGATCCTGACAACCGCATGAATCCCGGCAAAATCTGTACGCCACTCGGCAGTGATGAACCGATGATGCAGGTTGATGCAGTGAAACGCGGCACCTACGATCGGCAGATTCCCGTCACGGTACGTAACGAATGGCGCGGTGCGATGGAGTGTAATGGCAACGGATTGTGCTTCAACTTTGATGCGCGCAGCCCGATGTGCCCATCGATGAAAATCACCCGCAACCGCATTCACTCGCCGAAAGGTCGCGCCACACTCACACGTGAATGGTTGCGCTTGCTCTCCGAGCAGGGAGTGGATCCCGTTCAGCTAGAGCAGGCGCTGCCCAAACAGGGCGCCAGCTTGCGTACGTTGATTCAGCGCACGCGCAATACCTGGCATGCGAATCAGGGCGAATATGACTTCTCGCACGAAGTGAAAGAAGCGATGTCGGGTTGCCTGGCGTGTAAAGCCTGTTCGACGCAGTGCCCAATCAAGATTGATGTGCCGAACTTCCGTTCACGCTTCCTGCAGCTTTATCACACGCGCTATCTGCGTCCGATGAGCGATCATCTGGTGGCTAGCGTGGAGAGTTACGCGCCGTTGATGGCCAAAGCGCCCAAGGTGTTCAACTTCTTCCTCAAACAGCCGTGGATGCGCGAGCTGAGCAAAACGCATATCGGCATGGTGGATTTGCCACTGCTGTCATCGCCGAGCCTCAAGCAGCAGTTAAGCGGCCATCCGGCGATGAACCTGACGCTGGAGCAGTTAGAAGCACTGGATGTGGCGCAACGTGAAAACTGCGTGCTGGTGG
>NZ_DAMBSA010000571.1:0-2209 GCF_032054795.1 Pantoea sp. CTOTU49201 | reverse complement strand
GAGGAGTGAAAACCGCAGCGCAGCGCGATTTCTGTTAGCGGTAAACGGCTGAATTTCAGTAGCTGCAACGCAGCATCCATGCGGCGGCGCATCACATATTGATGCGGTGCCTCACCAACGCTGCTACGGAACATACGAGCAAAATGGTATTCGCTCAGCGCCGCTTCGGCGGCCAGCTGCGCCAGCGTTAATGGCTGATCAAGCTGCGCATCGATATACGCCATCACTCGCCGCAACACGGCGGGCGCCAGTCCACCACGCACCTGCGGCGCTTGCCATTGCACATCGCTGTAACGTTGCAGCAGATGCGTCATTAGCAACGTTGATGCGCTGCTGAGCATCAACTGATTCGCCGGCTGCTGCCAGTCGGTGCTGAGCAAGAAGTGGCGATAAAGTTGGGTGATACGATCGTCAGCCGCGAAGATCTTTTCATGCAGATTGAGCTGCGAAGGACTGCGATCCCAAATCTGTTCGCCCAGGTGGCGCAGATGTTCATCGGTGCAGTAGAGATGCACAAACGATAAATCGGCACGAATATCCCACACCGATTCAACTCCGCTCGGCATCAGACAAAAGCGATCCGGGCCACCGCCGTTACGCCAGCCGTGCTGAGTTTTATGCCAGGTTTCATAGCCGTCGGCGGTATACAAACTTAGGGTGTGATGATCGCTAAGATTGGTGACGCGATCGCCGCTGTTAAACCAGGCCGCCAGCTTAATACCGCTCGACAACTGCACGCTGTCGCGCAGCTGCGCTTTGTGGCGCTGTAGCATGTTGAAGGTCTGGTAATCGGCCATGGTTGATATCACTCGCAGTTCATGAGCGCCTAGTGTACGGATCTCCGCAGACAGAAAACAGGTCACAGCCGGACGCAAAAGTAAAAAGCGCAAGATTTTGCAATTGCCGCGCAAAAACGTGCAAGCCGCGCGTTGCTTTTCACGCCACACTGCGAGCCAGATTGTGTCGGAGAGTGCGTTATGAATGTGATGTTATACCTTGCCGTGGTGATGATTTGGGGAACCACCTGGATCGCCATTTTCCTGCAGCAGGAAGCAGGCGATACGCCTGTTTTGGTGGCGGTATTTTGGCGTTTCTTACTGGCGTCGCTGGTGATGCTGGCGATCCTCAAACTGCTGCGTCGGCTGCGAACGCTGGATAAGCGCGATCATCTGTTTTGTCTGCTGCAGGGTTGCTGCGTGTTTGGCTTCAACTTTGTCTGCTTCTATCATGCTGCCGCGTGGATCAGCAGCGGACTGGAGTCGGTGATCTTTTCGATGGCCGTGCTGTATAACGCGCTCAACAGCTGGATCTTCTTCCGTCAGCGCCCTTCGTTTCGCCTGTTGCCAGCGGCGGTGCTTGGCCTGGGCGGCATTGTTGCGCTGTTCTGGAATGATATTCAGGCGGCGCATCCCGCTCCGCAGTTGCTGTGGGGCGTGGGCCTCAGCGCACTTGGCACGCTGGGCTTCTCCTTCGGCAATATGATTTCTCTGCGCCATCAGCGTCGTCAGCTCGATATTCTGACTACCAATAGCTACGCGATGCTGTATGGCGCTTTGGTGATGGCCGCACTGGCGTTAGTGAATGGCGATTCACTCGCACCCGCGCTGAATATGCAGTGGTTAGGTGCGATGAGTTATCTGGCAATATTTGGTTCGGTATTGGGATTCGGCGCCTATTTCACGCTAGTTGGTCGCATTGGTGCCAGTCAGGCCGCCTACAGCACTTTGCTGTTCCCGCTGGTGGCGCTAACGCTCTCCACGCTTTACGAAGGTTATCACTGGCATAGCAATGCAATTGTTGGGTTGGTGATGATTCTAGCGGGGAATATGGTGATGTTTGTGCGCTGGCCGACGCTGGGTCGATTACGTACCGCATAAATAACGAGAGCGGGCATTGCGCCCGCTCTTTTGTTCCTCTAACGCCAGCCCTGAACGCCGATATTGAGCTGGTGAGGTTTAGTTATGGCTTTTCTGGCAATCCAGTAAAGCAGGACGCGTTCATCATCTTTGTCGCGGTCGGCCATTGCCAGTAATTTCAGCGACAACGTGGATTTGTTCACTGGTTGATGCTCATCGCTTAACTCGATCACCGCCTGACCGATAATGCAGCAAACCTCATCCTCATTAGACGCGGATTCATATGTTCGGTCTTTCATATTTCCTCCTCTTGAATGAATTTTAAGCCTGGCAAACATCCGCGACTTTGCAGG
>NZ_DAMBSA010000570.1:0-2226 GCF_032054795.1 Pantoea sp. CTOTU49201 | reverse complement strand
TCTGCCAGCTCCTCCATAATGCGTAAACAGGTTTGGTAATAGGCGTTACCGGCATCGGTGAGTTTCAGGCTGCGGGTGGTGCGCTCCAGCAGCCGCGAACCGAGACGGGTTTCCAGCCGTGTTACGCTTTTACTCACTGCCGAACCGGTAAGATGCAAGCGCTCAGCGGCGGCGGCAAAGCTGCCGCTCTCGACGCTGGCAACAAAGGGAACGATATCTTTCAGGCGCTGATCGTGCATGGATTCGTGAACTCAGGTTGTGAATGCCGTGAATTAATGCCAGAGATGGGAATTTAATTCTCAATTAAACTCATCATTACTGAAACTGAGGAGAATTGAAATGCAAAAGCAGGCATTGATTGTTGGCATCAGCGGCGTGATTGGACGTGCGCTGGCAGAAAAATTGCATCGCGAAGGTTGGCAGGTGAGCGGTTTATCACGCGGACGTGGCGCTGTGCCTGAAGGTTGCCGCAGCCTGACCGCCGATTTGACGGATGCCGATGCAGTGCGTGCTGCGCTGGCGCAAGAGAAGCCGGATGCGTTGTTCTTTAGCGTCTGGTCGCGCCAGGAAAATGAGAAAGAGAATATCCGCGTGAATGGCGGCATGGTGCGCAACGTGATTGAAGCGCTGGGGGGGCGTCTGAATGGATCGCATGTGGCGCTGGTGACCGGCCTGAAGCATTATCTCGGCCCATTCGAAGCCTATGGCAAAGGCGCGGTGCCGGTAACGCCATTCCGCGAAGAGCAGGGTCGTCAGCCGGTCGATAACTTCTATTATGCGCAGGAAGACGAAGTGTTTGCCGGTGCGGAGAAATATGGCTATCGCTGGAGCGTGCACCGCCCGCACTCCATCGTCGGTTTTGCGCTGGGTAACGCGATGAATATGGGCCAGACGCTGGCGGTATACGCCACGCTGTGCCGCGAGCAAGGTTTGCCGTTTATTTTCCCAGGATCGCCCGAGCAGTGGAACGGTGTGTCCGATGTCACCGATGCCGGTTTACTGGCGGAACAGCTGTTGTGGGCCGCAACGGCGGCAGAAGCAGCTAATCAGGATTTCAACGCGGTGAACGGCGATGTGTTCCGCTGGAACTGGCTGTGGCCACGTCTGGCGGCCTATTTTGGCGTGGAAGCGGCAGCGTATCCGGCGCAGATGATGCCGCTGGAAGGGCGCATGGAGGATGCCGCCGAAGCGTGGCGCGAGGTGGCGGCGCGTTATCATTTGCGTGAGGCTGATATCACTAAACTGGCATCCTGGTGGCATACCGACGCAGATTTGGGCCGTCCGATGGAAGCTTTCACCGACATGAGTAAGAGCCGCAAAGCGGGCTTTACCGGTTATCGTTCAACGCTGGATTCGTTTACTCAGCTGTTTGATCGTTTGAAAGCGGAGAAGGTGATTCCGCAGTAACGTCCTGTTGATAGTAAAGGGCGGCTTGCCAAGGCTAATGCACGTCGGTTAAGCGTAAAATGGTCGCCATGAATGGCGACCCTACGAAGGTTTGGCGCGTTTTTCGTAGGGTGCGCATTTATGCGCACCTATATACATAAAATCCGGCATTAAGCGCAAAACCTGCGCTAAACGCGTTGAGGTAAAAATAAAAATAACCTAAGCCACATCCTGCCTATGATTAGTTTTATATTCCTATAAGTAATTAATGATTTTTAATCATTAACATGCTCATTCAACTGATTTTATTCCTATCGCCACGATCCTCACTTTTGCAGTTTAAGTTGTACGATATAAATCATCTTGTACATGTTAAATTCATAGCCTGCTATTTATTATGGACACTGAATAAATTATTTTTCCAATTAAATGTTCAGGAAAAATAATGCAGTCTATATTGATCCTACGCATCTCTTAAATTCGAGGCTGGTATGTTTCTTAACTACTTTGCGCTTGGGGTTTTAGTGTTTGTTTTTCTTGTCATCTTTTACGGGATAATTGTGCTCCACGATATCCCTTATCTCATTGCGAAATCACGTAATCATCCGCACGCAGATGCAATACACGTCGCGGGCTGGGTAAGCCTGTTTACACTCCACGTCTTATGGCCGTTCTTATGGATTTGGGCCACGCTTTACCGGCCAGATCGAGGTTGGGGAATGGAAGGGAGGAACGCGTCACTGGAACAACGCATAACTGCGTTGGAACAAAGAGTGACGGCAGACCGGGGATCTCCTAAGGGGTGACATATGGACTTACTGATTATATTGACCTATGTCG
>NZ_DAMBSA010000569.1:0-2239 GCF_032054795.1 Pantoea sp. CTOTU49201 | reverse complement strand
TGTATCTGCTGATGCAGTAAGTTTCAGGTTGTTGATAACAGGCGAGCTTCGGCTCGCCTTTTTTGTGTCTGTGCCAATGTCCGGTACTGAATGTGACGCTTACCGCAAATCCCGCATAATCCCCACGGCTATGTGCAGTTGCACAATGTCAGCGCCTTATCGGATGCGTATTCTGTCTGTTCGTCCTTATCTCCGGAGTGTTTGATGGCCACCTATCATCTCGATGCGCGACTGGCTCAGGATATTGTTGCCCGCACCATGCAAATTATTGATAGCAATGTCAACGTGATGGATGCGCGCGGCCGCATCATCGGCAGTGGCGATCGTGAACGTATTGGCGAATTGCACGAAGGCGCGCTGCTGGTGTTGTCACAAGGCCGCGTGGTGGACATCGACGAAGCGGTAGCAAAACATCTGCACGGCGTGCGTCCCGGCATCAATTTGCCGCTGCGTATTGATGGCGACATCGTCGGCGTGATCGGTTTGACCGGCCAACCTGCAACGCTGCGTCATTACGGTGAGTTGGTGTGTATGACCGCTGAAATGATGCTGGAGCAGGCGCGGTTGCTGCACATGCTGGCGCAGGACAGCCGCTTGCGTGAAGAGCTGGTGCTGAATCTGGTGCGCAGCGAAACTTTATCGCCAGCGCTGAGCGAATGGGCGCAGCGGCTCGGCATCGATCTCAATCAACCGCGCGTGGTAGCGGTGGTGGAAGTGGACAGCGGACAGCTTGGCGTCGATAGCGCCATGTCCGAGCTGCAGCAGTTGCAAACGCTGCTGACCACGCCGGAGCGTGACAACCTGATTGCGATTGTTTCACTCACCGAAATGGTGGTGCTGAAACCGGCACTGAATGCGCATGGCCGCTACGATCAGGACGATCATCGTCGTCGCGTGGATCAACTGCTGCAACGCATGAAAGAGAGCGGACAGGTGCGGATGCGTATCGCGCTCGGCAACTACTTTACCGGTCCCGGCAGCATCGCGCGTTCGTACCGTACCGCGCGCACCACCATGATGGTGGGCAAACAGCGCATGCCGGAACAGCGCAGCTATTTTTATCAGGATCTGGTGCTGCCGGTGCTGCTCGACAGTTTACGCGGCGGCTGGCAGGCCAACGAACTGGCGCGCCCGCTGGCGAAGCTGAAAAGCATGGATAACAATGGTTTGCTGCGGCGTACATTGGTGGCGTGGTTTAGCCATAATGTGCAACCCAGCGCTACGGCGCGCGCGCTGTTTATTCACCGCAACACGCTGGAGTATCGCCTCAATCGTATTTCCGAGCTTACCGGTCTCGATCTGGGTAACTTCGACGATCGTTTGTTGCTGTATGTGGCGCTACAACTGGATGAGCAAAGTTAATGAGAAACCTGTGGATTGCGCTGCTGTGGCTGTATAGCGCGCTAAGTGTGGCTAACGATCCGGCCTTTCTCACTTTAAACGATCTTCAGCGGGTTAAGCAGCAGCTGGCACATCATCATGCTGCGTCGCCTACGCTCGACGCCTGGCATCAGCTAAAGCAGCAGGCGGATAACGCGCTGAAACACCCCAATCCCAGCGTCACCGATAAAGGTATGCTGCCGCCGAGCGGCTCGAAGCAGGATTATTTAAGCCTGAGCGCTTATTGGTGGCCGGACGACAGCAGCGCCGACGGCTTGCCGTGGCAGCGTCGCGACGGCGAAGTGAATCCAGCCAGTAAGAATGAACAAAGTGATGGTGTGCGGCTGGCGCGCTTTACCGCTGATTTTCAGGCACTGACGCTGGCTTGGTATTTCTCCGGCGACCAACGTTATGCCGATAAAGCGCTGGTGATGATGCGCCACTGGTTTATCGATCCCGCCAGCCGCATGCATCCGAATCTAAACTTTGCGCAGGGAATTCCGGGCCGATCCGCAGGTCGCCATGATGGCGTGCTAGATGGACGCTACTTTGCCACGCGCGTGGTGGATGCGCTGACTTTGCTGCGTAATGCGCCCGGTTGGCAGCCAGCCGATCAGCAGGCGATGCATTTATGGTTTAGCGAGTATCTGCACTGGTTGCGGCACAATCCTTTGGCGTTGCAAGAAGCGGCGGCGGCGAATAATCATGGCAGTTAGTACTGCACGCAGGTGGCGGGAATTGCGTGGTATCTCGGCGATCGTGAGGCGGTTAAAGCGATGGTGGAATTGGCGCGCAGTAAGATTACGCTGCAAATCCGTGCCGATGGCAGCCAGCCCGCAGAGTTAGCGCGCACGCGATC
>NZ_DAMBSA010000568.1:0-2242 GCF_032054795.1 Pantoea sp. CTOTU49201 | reverse complement strand
GCATTAACGGCACTACGCGCGCCATCAATAAAGCCCGATCCAGCGGCGCGGAATTCGAGTTAAACGGTGAAGTGCTGCCAGGCTGGGATCTCAGCGCCAACTACAGCTATGACAAAGCTGAGATTGTTGATGATGGCGTTAACGCGGCTAACAACGGCAATCGCCTGCAAAACGCGCCCCGCCACTCTGGTGCGCTCTATCTGAGCCATAATCTGGCGTTCTCCGGCGTTCCGGGCGATTTCCGCGTGGGCGGCGGCGCGCGCTATGTGGGAACGCGCGCAGGCGATCCGGAAAACAGTTTTAACATGCCCGATTATGTGGTGGCGGACAGCTTTATCGCCTGGAACAACCATTTGTTCGGTGAGAAAACCCAACTGAAACTCAATCTGAACAACCTGTTTAATAAGCACTATTACACCTCCAGCGGCGGCAATCTGCGCGTGCGTGAAGGAGAAACCCGCAACCTGATGCTCGAGGCCAGCGTTGAATTCTGATTCGATATTTACCACCGGCGCACGACGTGCGCCTTCCCTGCTCGCCACGATTTTGGCCGGTTTCCTGCTGCTAATAAGCAGCGCGGCGTGGGCGAAAACCATCACTGATATTGACGGCAATCGCATTGAGATCCCCGATCGTCCGCAGCGTATCGTGCTGGGCGAAAGCCGCATGCTGTATACGCTGGCGTTGCTCGAGCCAGGCGATCCGTTTCAGCATATTGTGGCGTGGCCGCAGGATCTGAAGAAGTACGACAGTCAAACCTGGAACAGCTTTGCGCGTCAGTTTCCGCAGATGCTGAAAATCCCTTCGTTGGGTTCCGGCGGGCCGAACGCCATTAATCCCGAGCAGATTCTGGCACTGAAACCGGACGTGGTGATATTGCCGAGCCTGGCGCGCTACGATGATGCCGACTTGCGATTAGTCACCATGCTGAAGGCGGCACATATCCCGGTGGTGAAGATCGATTTGCGTGTGCATCTGCTGAAAAACACCCGCCGCAGCGTGGAGATTTTTGGCGAAGTGCTGAATCAGCAAGCCCGCGCGCAGGCGTTTAATCAATTTTACGATCAGCATATGCAGGTGATTCGTGAACGCTTAGCCACGTATCAGGGCGCAAAGCCTTCGGTGCTGCTGCAACTGCATCTTGGACGCCGTAACGAGTGCTGCGTGACGGCGATCAATGGCAGCCTCGGCGAATTACTCAACGCGGCGGGCGGCGACAATATCGCTAATAAAACGCAGCACGGCGTGTTTGGTCGCTTGAGTGAAGAGAGCGTGATCGCTGCGCAGCCGCAGTACTACTTTGCTACCGGTTTTGGCGATAATGCCTCGCAGGGCTTGCTGAAATTAGGGCCAGAAGTGGCGCCAGAAACGGTGCTCCGCAGTTTCAAACAGCTGACGGCGCAGCAAAAGGGTTTACGTGAATTATCTGCATTGAAAAATGGTCACTCGGCGGTGATCTGGATGAACTTCTATCTCAGCCCGTGGCACATCGCGGCGACAGAATTTATGGCTAAGACACTCTATCCACAGCTATTTGCGGACGTAGAACCCGAGAAAACATTACAGCAGATTTTTCATGATTTCTTACCAATTCCCTACAGCGGCACTTATTTTATTAACATCCCGCCAGCGAGCGATAAATAATCACTTCCGCTCCGCTTGTGATTAATCTGAAGCTCGCTAATCTTAAATTTGCAGCACGGGCATGGCGTTGAAGCAGTTATTTCCGCCATGCAACAACAACTCACGAGAGGATGTTTTATGGCTGAGCATAGAGGCGGTTCCGGTAATTTCGCTGACGATAAAAAGAAAGCGTCAGATGCCGGTAAAAAAGGCGGAGAAAAAAGCGGCGGTAGTTTCAAAGACGATCCCGCTAAAGCGTCAGAAGCAGGCAAGAAAGGCGGTAAGAAGTAGTTATCAACGCTGTAAATAGCACACAGCACCTTGGAATTCCGCCAGGGCACGGACGCCCTCAGAATTATCTCATCCCATTTTATCCTAATGAAATAAATACCGTTAATAACCTTACGTAACTGCCTTCCATTTTTAACCCCCTCAACCTGCCGTTTCGTCTTAATAAATTTGATTGTTCACTTTCTAACGTGACAAATATCACATTTATGCCAGGCTTAATTTATTCACCTCATGCGACAAGGAGATATATATGACAACGCAAGCCACCAATATAACCTTAATTACTGAAGCGTATCCGGTTCCGCCTTTTAAAAAGCAGACGCAACCG
>NZ_DAMBSA010000567.1:0-2253 GCF_032054795.1 Pantoea sp. CTOTU49201 | reverse complement strand
ATGCGCATCACCATTGGCATGTCGTGTTCAATCAGCAACACGCTGATGCGATGGTCGGCGCGCAGACGATGCAGAATTTCGCTCAACGCCTCGGTTTCCACCGGATTCAGCCCAGCAGCCGGTTCATCCAGACAAATCAGCTCCGGGCGCGTACACATGGCGCGCGCGATCTCCAGCCGCCGTTGCTGACCGTAAGAGAGCGTGCCCGCCAGGCGGTTGGCGCTGGCGACCAAATCGACGTTTTCGAGCCAGTAGAAAGCGCGATCCAGCGCGCGATTCTCCGCTTCACGGTAGCCGCGTGTGTTCAACACGCCCGCCAGCAGCTGGCGATTGACCTGCATATGCTGCGCTACCAGCAGGTTCTCAATCACCGACATCTCGCGGAACAGCCGAATATTTTGGAAAGTACGCGCCAGCCCGGCGCGATTCACCAAATGCGCGCCGCCAAACATCTTGTACCAGAGCCGCGAGCCGAGCCGGGTGGGATTGATCCAGTCGCCCGCATGGATTTTCTGCCCCAGCACCTGAATCACATCGGTGCTGCGCTGGTTGGCGTTGAGCACAATGCGTCCGCCGGTGGCGCGATAGAAGCCGGTCAGACAGTTAAACACCGTGGTTTTACCCGCGCCGTTGGGGCCAATCAGCGAGGTCACTGAACCGCGCTCCACCGCCAGGCTGACATCATTCAGCGCCTTGATGCCGCCAAAGCGCATCATCAGATTGTTCACTTGCAGAATGGCATCACTCATGGCGCACTCCTTTTCGCAGCGGCACGCCGACGCGTGCGGTGCGCACCAGCCCGCGCGGCCGCCAAATCATCATCAGCACCATCAACATGCCGAACAGCAGTACGCGGTATTCGGCAAAGCTGCGCAGCAGTTCCGGCGCTACCGTCAGCACAAACGCCGCCAGCACCACGCCAAGCGTCGATCCCATGCCGCCGAGCACCACAATGGCGAGAATCAGCGCCGACTCAAAAAAGGTGAACGAGGTAGGATTAACGAAGCCCTGATAGCTGGCGAAAAACACCCCAGCAATGCCCGCTGTTGACGCGCCCAACATAAAGGCCGAAAGCTTCACCAACACATGATTAAGGCCCATTGCGCGGCAGGCAATCTCATCTTCGCGCAGCGCTTCCCAGGCGCGACCAATCGGCATGCGCGTCAGGCGATGCTTGATCCACAGCACCAGCAACACCACCAGAACCAGCACTACGTAGATGAAGATAAACTTCATATTTGGGTTGTAAGTGACATGCAAAAACTCGTGATACGGCACGCCGCCATCGCGCGCGCGGCGGGCAAACTCGAGGCCAAAGAAGGTTGGAGACGGCACAGAAACCCCGTTTGGACCGCCAGTAAAGGCCACCCAATTGGTCAGCACCAGACGAATGATTTCACCAAAGCCGAGCGTAACAATCGCCAGATAATCACCGTGCATACGCAGTACCGGGAACCCAAGCAGCGCACCGGCAAAAGCCGCCAGCAGCGCCGCCAGCGGCAGCATGCTCCAGAAACCCAATCCAAGATATTGATAACCGAGCGCCAGGCCGTAAGCACCGATGGCATAAAAGGCGACGTAGCCGAGATCGAGTAATCCGGCGAGGCCGACCACAATATTCAAGCCCAACCCGAGCAGCACATAAATCAGGCCGAGAATCGCCACCGTCAGCAGATATTTGCTGGAGAGGAACGGAAAGGCCAGCGCCACGATCAGCAGCAGCGGCAATATCCAGCGCAAACGCGAACGATAGCCGGGCTCACGAACGTAAACACCGTCATCGCTGCTGGCAAACTTGCGCATAATGCGCTGACCGAAAGGCGCGTGCAGAAACACGCTAAACAGCAAGCGCCCCGCCATCACCACCGTCACCAACAGCGCCACGCGCTGTGGCGACAGTTTGAAGCTGTAACCGTCGAGCACCACGCCAACAATCGGACCAAATACCACCAGCGCCACCAATCCCGCCAGCAGCGTGTCGAGCAGCGCCTGGCGCAGAGGACTTTGCGTCATTGCATTCATCGGGGCTTCCTCACACTTTAGCGACCAGCGGCCGTCCCAGCAGTCCTTGCGGGCGGAAGATCAAAATCACCACCAGCAGCGAAAACGAGAACACATCTTTGTAGTCAGAATTCACCATCCCGGCGAACTGCGCTTCCGCGACGCCCAGCAATAATCCGCCAAGCATCGCGCCCGGCAGCGAACCGATGCCGCCGAGCACCGCAGCGGTGAACGCTTTGATGCCAATGATAA
>NZ_DAMBSA010000566.1:0-2256 GCF_032054795.1 Pantoea sp. CTOTU49201 | reverse complement strand
CCCATTCAGCCACCGGACACAGCGTGAGTCAGCGACGCAGTGCAGAGCTCGCACGCGTGCTGGCGAACAGCAGCACCATCATTGTGGAAGATGACGGCATTGGCGATCTGTCGCGCTGGCCAGTGTTTAGCCTGGGCTTCCACTATCCCGAACGCGTGCTGCATGTGCACTCGTTTTCAAAAGCTTATGGGCCGGATTTGCGTCTGGCGGTGTTATCAGGCACTACGGAAATGGTGAAGCGCCTGCAAGCGTGGCGCAACTTTGGCGTGAGCTGGACCAGCCGTATTTTGCAGGATGCCGTGGCGTGGATGCTCAACGACGAGCAGACTCAGCAGCGTATTCAGCAGGCCAAAGCCACCTATGCGCAACGTCGCCAGCAATTACTGGCAGCGCTGGCGAAACGCGGTTTGGTGCTGGAGGAGCGCGATGGATTAAGCGTGTGGATTCCAGTGGAATCGGAGCAGTACGCGATGATCACGCTGGCCGCGCGAGGCATCGCCGTGCTGCCCGGTGAGCGCTGTAGCATTAACAGCCGGCAATTCATTCGCGTCAGCGCGGCGCTGCTGCCTTTTGCACAACTCGACAGCATCGCCGATGCCATTGTGATTGCCAGCGGACGCGAGCTAAATCTCAACCCAGAGCTTTAACGTGATAGCGAGGGGATTCCACATAGCCTTCGCGCGCATAGAACTGGTTGGCTTTAAGGCGCGATGAGTGGCAATGCACTTCCATGCGATCACAACCGCGTGAAAGCGCCAGCTGCTCGGCGTGATTCAATAGCTGCTGTCCACTGCCCTTGCTGCGTTCGCCTTCGGCAATACAAAAGTAACTAATGCGGGCGAAATCGCCGGCCAATGCCAGCTGTGGAATAAAGTGTAATGACAAAAAACCCAGCACCTGATTGCCGTGTTCAGCGACCAACAACGTTTCATCCGGATGATCAATAAGCTGGGCCAAACGCGAATCGATAAATCCTTCCGTCGCGCTATAACCTAATTCGGTTAATAACGCGCTCAATGCAAAACTGTCTTTTGCCTGTGCCTGACGTATGTTCATCCTGCCTCCTCATTTTCCCTGAGCAGTTATATAGCGTTGCCGGATAAAAATCTGCAAGTAAGCATTGGTGTGGCTGTGTTACGGAAGTTATCTGTGAGATGTGCCGCAGAATCTATCTGGAGATAAAGCAGCGAGCCGATTTAAGCATAAAAAAAACCCGCCAGGAGGCGGGTTTTCAGAATTCGAACTGTTAAATTACAGTGCGATAACGTTAGCAGCTGATGGGCCTTTAGCACCGTCAGTGATTTCGAACTCAACGCGCTGACCTTCAGCCAGAGTTTTGAAACCGTTGCTGTTGATTGCAGAGAAATGTACGAATACATCTTTGCTGCCATCTTCTGGAGTAATGAAACCGAAGCCTTTCGACTCATTAAACCACTTTACGTTACCTTTGATCTTAGACATCTATATTACCTTTACATGAAAAAAGGACACTAAACTGTGTCGACGTCTAGTACAGCAATTGCGGTGACATTTGTCCAGTGCGATTTGATGAAAAAGTGATAAATATTGATTTTTTGCATGCCGATCACACTTTCTGCGCACTGCTAATGCTTAAAACTCAAATCTCAGCCAGGCAAAAAAGACATTGCCGTTATTGTAAGTGCCGGGAATATAAGTCATTTGGAAAGTGGCTGGACCATATCCAATTGATGCTAAAGGCAATATCAGCGGAACCGGAATGTATTTCCAGTTATCCCTCGCCGTTACGCCCGCCGTATATCCCGCACCCAAATGGAAGTTTTGATCGTTAAGCGGTCGCCAGGTCGCTTCCCAACCGTAACCACCAATCGGCTCCCATTTGTTAAACGAGTCTTTAAACGCCATCAGGTACAGGCCGTGCCAGTTACCTTTCTCATCCCAGCGTGAAACGCCCGCACCCGCGCCCCATGGGCGTTCGTTGTACTTCTCGATATGTTCATCGTCGTAAGTCCAGCGGTTATGCCAGGTAATCGCCGGCAGATAAAAATCATAACTCTGCGGTTGCGACCAGGTTTGTGACACGTTGTCGCTAAAGGTGTTCCAGCCAGATTTGATGGCTTGTGACGTGGTTACCGCTGATGCTGAAAATGAGACCGATGAGGTCAAAATGCAGCCTAGCAAAGCTGCAGAAAAGTGCCGATTCACAACGTAATTTCCTGTTAATTCGTGCTGAAAAATTCATTACCAAAAGTAGATTTTTCAGCTTCCTGTACGACG
>NZ_DAMBSA010000565.1:0-2261 GCF_032054795.1 Pantoea sp. CTOTU49201 | reverse complement strand
GCGGCAACCCACGCCACGCCCGGCGCAATGCGCGCCAGCTGCTGCGGCTCCGGTCCGATACCTAATGGAAACAGCGTGATAACAATCAGGAAAAACCACAGCGGATTGATCACTTCCGCGCCGCTGCGAAAGGCGATTTTTAATTCACGCTGAATGACCCGGCCTAACATCACGCCCACTCCGAAGTAAGACGAATTTTACGCACGCGCGCGCTGTTATCGGGCAGATCCTGATGCGTGGTCAGAATCACTGCTCCGCCGTTATCGGCATGGGTGGCGAATCGCGCCATTAATTTTTCTACGCCGCCTTTATCGATGGCGGTTAAAGGTTCATCGAGGATCCACACCGACGCTGGGCTGAGCCACAGGCGGGCTAATGCCACACGCCGCTGCTGCCCGGCAGAGAGTTGCGCCACCGGCACCTCTTCAAAACCCAGCAGATCGACTTGCTCAAGCGCATCAAAAATCGCGTCTTCATTGCTGCTGCCGTGCCAGAAATGCAGGTTCTCAAGCGGTGAGAGTACTGATTTCACGCCGGGGTGATGGCCAAGATAGAGCAGATTTTGTTGCCATATTTCGCGCTGTTGGCGAATCGGCTGTGACTGCCACATCACCTCGCCCTCTTCCGCCCGGCTTAGTCCCGCCAGCAGGCGCAGCAGCGAGGTTTTCCCGGCTCCGTTTGGCCCTTCAATTTGCACAATGTCACCCGGTTGCACACGGAAGCTCAACCCATGAAACAAGGTCCGCTCATCACGAACGCATGAGAGATTAATGACTTCGAGCATAGAAGGGAGAATCACGGCAATGAATGAGGCGGCGATAATACCACATTGAATCTGTGGGCCGAAGTCTGTGAGCTGGCTCCCACTTACCCCAAATGGGGTATTCGTGCGCATCAGATCAAGAAATTGCTCAAAAAACCGACTCGGTTAAAATTTCGTTACTCTTAATTTGAATCTTGGTAACAAATTGACCTTGCCAAAACCAGCTACGCTTATTACGCAATGGCATTATCACCCGAGGGAAACATGAAACAATCACCATCGATTTCAAAGAGTGACAACGATGTAGAGAGTGATGAGAAGGAACAAGGCAAGGAGATTGAAGTCGATGAAGATGCCCTGCCCTCGCAGGCTGCGGCGATTCATGAAGAGATACGCCAGGACGGTGAAAAAGAGCTCGAGCGCGACGGCATGGCGCTGCTTTGGTCGGCGGTAGCGGCGGGATTGTCGATGAGCGCTTCGCTGATGGCGAAAGGTATTTTTCAGGTCCACCTCAAAGGCGTGCCCGGCGCATTTTTACTGGAAAATCTGGGTTATACCTTTGGCTTTGTCATTGTGATTATGGCGCGCCAGCAACTGTTTACCGAGAACACCGTTACCGCCGTTTTGCCGGTAATGCACAAACCGACCGGCAGCAACTTTGCGCTGCTGCTACGACTCTGGAGCGTGGTGCTGCTCGGCAATCTGATTGGTACCGCGTTGGGCGCGCTCGCTTTTAATCATATGCCAATATTCGACGATGCGACGCGTCAGGCGTTTACCGCCATCAGTGAAAAAGTGATGGTCAATTCCCCCAGCGAAATGTTCGCCAATGCGGTGATCTCCGGCTGGATTATCGCCACCATGGTGTGGATGTTCCCGTATGCGGGCGCAGCAAAAATTGTGGTGATCGTCATGATGACCTGGCTGGTGGCGTTAGGGGATTTAGCGCATATCGTGGTCGGTTCGGTTGAGGTGCTGTATCTGGTGTTTGCCGGCACGCTGCCGTGGTACGAATTCTTCTGGCCATTTGCTCTGCCAACGCTGCTTGGCAACATCACGGGCGGTACGCTGATATTTGCCTTGATTAGCCATGCTCAGATTCGTAACGATATGAGTGAAGCGGCGAAAGCCAAAGCGCGTGCGGAACAGAAGCGGAAAGAGAAGCAAAAACAGGCGTAAGCCTGGTCTTAAATTGCTGATAGATTAAGCAAACAACCGACGCATAGTTAAAATCAGGTTCGCGGTGCGCTATACTGCGCGCCCGGCGTCTCCTTAGTTAAATGGATATAACGAGCCCCTCCTAAGGGCTAGTTGCAGGTTCGATTCCTGCAGGGGACACCAGATTCTCATCGTTCTCCCGCCTAAAACAACCAACGAGCCAGTGCCAGCGTCATGCCCGCAGTGCTCAGCATCCCCGCGACTATCCATTTTGTCTGTTTAGTCAATTCCTGATGAATTCTCCCAATATCCTGATGCACTTTGCCGATCTCCTGATAAA
>NZ_DAMBSA010000564.1:0-2270 GCF_032054795.1 Pantoea sp. CTOTU49201 | reverse complement strand
GCGTTTAGGGCTTGGCGTTGTTCTTGCCATCGTCACCTTGCTTGCCAGTATTGGATTACTGACCTTATCCGGCTGGTTCCTCGCCGCCTCTTCTTTGGCGGGTGTTGCGGGACTTTACACGTTCAACTATATGTTGCCCGCAGCTGGCGTACGTGGCGCGGCGATCACCCGCACAGCTGCACGTTATTTTGAGCGCCTGGTGAGCCACGATGCCACCTTCCGCGTACTGCAACATTTGCGCGTATTTACCTTTTGCAAACTTATCGCCCTCGCGCCAGAACAGCTGGCTCGTTTTCGTCAGGGCGAGTTACTCAACCGTTTTGTCAGCGACGTAGATACACTCGACCATCTCTACCTGCGTGTGATCTCGCCGTTAATTGGCGCAGCCGTAGTGATTGTGGTGGTCACCTGCGGTTTGGCGCTACTGGATGTACCCTTAGCTTTGCTGCTCGGCGGCATTATGCTACTAACGCTGTTGCTCATGCCGCCGCTGTTCTGGCGGCTTGGCACTTCAGCCGGATACCAGATTGCCCAGCATCAGGCCAGCTGGCGCATGCAGTTGACGCACTGGATTACCGGTCTGTCCGAGCTGAAAATTTATGGCGCTGCACATCTGTGGCGCGCCCAGCTTGATCGCGAAGAACTCAACTGGCAGCAGGCGCAACGCAGACAACATCGCCTGCAGGCGCTGGCGCAAAGTCTGCTGCTGGTCATCAGCGGCGCAACGGTGACGCTGTTGTTATGGATCTCCGCCAATGGCGTAGGGGGAAACAGTGCACCGGGCGCATTTATCGCGCTGTTTGTGTTCTGCGGACTGGCGGCATTTGAAGCGCTGGCCCCGGTTGCCGGAGCGTTTCTGCCGCTTTCGCAGGTGACCAGCGCCGCTAAGCGGGTTCAGGAAATCATTGAACAGCCCGCCGCAATCCGTTTTCCCAACGCTAAAATCAGTAGTGCTTCAGGTATTAACCTGAAAATGGAAAACATCATTTTCAGCTATCCGCAGCGTCCTGAACCGGTGTTGCAGAATTTCTCTTTATCGCTAAATGCAGGCGAACATCTGGCGCTGCTCGGTCCAACCGGCTGCGGCAAATCCAGCCTGCTGGCGATGATTACCCGAGGTTGGGAAGCGCAACAAGGTTCGATTAGCCTGAACGATAGCGATATCGCTTTATGGGATGAAGCTTCGCTGCGCAGCCGCATTAGCGTGGTAACACAGCGCGTGCATCTGTTTAGCCAAACGCTGCGCGATAATCTGTTGCTGGCAAAACCTGATGCCAGTGATGAGCAACTGGTTGATGCATTAAACAAGGTCGGTCTGGCTCATCTGGCCGAGCACAACGAAGGATTGAACGCATGGATGGGCGATGGCGGTCGACCGTTATCTGGCGGTGAACTGCGTCGTCTGGCAATTGCGCGCGCTCTGTTGCACGATGGCGATTTGTGGCTGCTGGATGAACCCACTGAAGGTCTTGATGCCAGCACCGAGCAGCAGATTCTGACGCTATTGCAGCACGTCACCCGTGGTAAAACGCTGATTATGGTGACGCATCGCTTAAGCGGTTTAGATGCCATGGACCGTATTTGCGTTATGGATCAGGGACAGATTATTGAATCCGGTTCGCACGCCGAATTAATCTCAAAAGCAGGCCGCTACTGGCGTTTCCATCAGCGCTTTACGCTATAGTCTTAGCCAACAGCCCTGAGTGTGATTGACGCAATGAGACTGATACAGCTTTCACGAGATTCATTAAATTTCCCACCACCGGAAATGGCGCTGCGCGAGCCCAATGGATTATTGGCGATGGGCGGCGATCTCTCCCCTGCTCGCCTGATGAATGCTTATCAGCGTGGCATTTTTCCGTGGTTTTCTCCGGGCGATCCGATTCTTTGGTGGTCGCCGGATCCCCGCGCGGTAATGCTGCCAGAATCTTTCCATCTCAGCCGTAGTATGGCGCGCTTCCATAAGCGCTCACCGTATCGCGTCACCATGAATCATGCGTTTCCGCAGGTGCTGGAAGGCTGCGCAAGCGGTCGACAGGAAGGTACGTGGATTACGTTTGAAGTGAAACGTGCGTGGCTACGGTTGTACGAACTGGGCCATGCACATTCGATCGAAGTCTGGTGCGATCAGCAACTGGTCGGCGGGATGTATGGTTTGGCGCTGGGGCAAATTTTTTGCGGTGAATCGATGTTTAGCCGCCAGGAAAACGCTTCTAAAACCGCGCTCTGGGTTTTCGCGCAACATTTTCTCGCGCATCAGGGCCGGCTGA
>NZ_DAMBSA010000563.1:0-2305 GCF_032054795.1 Pantoea sp. CTOTU49201 | reverse complement strand
CATTCATGCGCACCTGCATACATATGCAAATTAATGCTTAACTGAGCGGCATTACGCCATGAATGGCGACCCTACGAAGCGCATCAATTAAATTCCCGGCACACATGTTTGAGAAATTGGTGTGCGGCAAAGGAGAGCGTGCGATCACGATGCACGCAGATCTCAATATTGGCCGATTCCATCGCCTCGTTATCAATTGGAATGGCAATCAACATGTGCTGATCTATTTCACGTGCAGCGATTTGTTTCGGCCCAATGGTTAAGGTACGCCCGGCGATAGCCATCGCCTTAGTGAGCTCCAGATTATTGGTGTTGACGATTGATTGCGGGTTGAGATGCAGGCTGCGCGTGACTTTGTCGAAGGTTTGCCGCATGCCGAAACTGGACACCGGCAGCGCCACCGGATAGCCGCAAATATCTTCAAGACTGAGGGATTGATGTTGAGCCAACGGATGCTGGGGAGAAACCAGGCACTGAATTGGTGCAGGACAGCGCTTTATGACTTCTATTCCGGGGCGGTCGCCCATGTTAAACACGATGCCAATATCGATTTCGTCGCGGATGATTGCTTCTATGGTGCGGTCGGACGATTCGCTGTTAATTGAGAATTGAATGGCCGGATAATTTTCATTAAAGCTGGTCATGATGCGCGGCAAAATCGCCTGCACCACCGCTTCAATCACCCATATTTTCACCTCACCTTCGCGCAGCCCTTTTAGGTTTTTGATCGACTCATGAATGCGGTCGAGGTCGCGGCACATCTTGCGCGTGAAGCGCTCCAGCATCATACCTGCGGGGGTTAAACGGATGCCGGTATTGGTGCGTTCCAGTAACATTACGCCGAGCGTATGTTCCAGTAACGCGATCTGCCGGCTGATAGCCGAAGGCGCAACGTGCAGCCGATCTGCCGCGCGTCTGATCGATCCCGTGGCGGCGACTTCGTTGAAGTATTTATAGGTGTTGAGGTTCACTCACATCGCCCTGTGCATAGGATTTATCGCACAGGGTGATGCAAGAGTTATTCCAGCAAAGTAGGGTTGCCATTCATGGCGACCTGGTGCGCATAAATGCGCGCCCTACAAAAAACGCGCCAATACTTTTTTAGCTAAAAGAATGAAATATTACGATGGATCTAATTTAATGCAGCATCCTATTTAAATAGGGGGATATGCCCCTTATTATCGAGCCGATTATTAACCTAAAGGCCAAGCCGCCAATCCCTTTATCTCCTTGAGCACAAACATACTCTGCATCTCCTTTATCCCCGGCAATCTCCGAATAACCGACATGGCGAATTCCGCATACGCATCCATATCCGCGGCCACCACCTGTAATAAGAAATCCGCATCGCCGCCGATGCTGTAGCAGGAAACCACATTATCCAGTGCCATTACTTCTTGTTCGAATTTGCGCGCTTCGGCTTCGCTGTGGCTATCAATGGTGACGCGTACAAATACCATCACGTTAAGGCCAATCTTTTTTCGATTAAGTACCGCGCGATAGCCCTGAATCACTTCGTCCTCTTCCAGCTTGCGCACTTTGCGCCAGGTTGGGGATGCGGATAGGCCAATTTCGTCTGCAAGATGTTGGTTGGTGATGCGCGCGTCCTGCTGCAACTGCTGGAGGATTTTGATATCCGTCTTGCTTAAGCTCATAAGTGGATAATCCTTTCCATATATTGGTGATTAAGGGATTTTCTATCCTTAATCAGTTCCTTTTGCAACGTATTCAGAAAGCACTTTCCTTTAGGGTTGCGGCATACTTTTTGTCTGATGATTGCCATCAGATTCATTGTGCGGATGTGGCCAGGTCGCCATAAATGGCGACCCTACGGCGTAGGGTGCGCATTCATGCGCACCGGGAATGCCAGCGATAATCGCAGAACCGCGCACCTTAAACCCACTCAAAGTGAAACCTGAATCATGGATTTCGACGCAAACACCCATCGCTGCACCATCGTGATCGATCAGCAACTGCCCGCCGGATTGGCGATGAACGCTTCAAGCGTTATCGGCATTAGTTTTGGAAAATTGATAGGAAATTTGGTGGGGCCGGATCAGCAAAGCCAGGATGGCGTGAATTATCCCGGCGTCATCTACGCGCCGCTGCCGGTGTTATTGGCGGACGGCAATTACCTGCGCGAATTGCAGCAAATCAGCAGCGCGGATCACGAGATCTTTGCGATGCCGTTCAGCGCGCTGGCGCAATCCTGCAAAACCTACGAAGAATATGGCGAGCGTATTACTGACGCGCACAGCGATCAGATTGAGTTGGTGGCAATCGGTTTGGTCGGCTCAAAGAAAAA
>NZ_DAMBSA010000562.1:0-2307 GCF_032054795.1 Pantoea sp. CTOTU49201 | reverse complement strand
GCACTTTCGGGCTGTTGTAGACAAAGGCGCCCTCGGTGGATTTGGCCATCTGCTCGCGACCGGCGGCGGTGGACGCCACCACAAAATGCCAAGGCTGTGAGTTCACCGATGACGGGCTGTTGCGCAGCACATTGAGTAAGGTGTCGATTTCATCCTGCGGCAGGCTTTTACCGCCCTCAAACGCTTTGACGGTGTGACGACGAGTGACTGCATCATTGAGTGTCATTGCTAACTCCTGATTATGTTAGAAAATTAACCAGGTGCGCATTAATGCGCACCCTACAAAACCGCGCCGTAGGGTCGCCATTTATGGCGACCGCATCATTAAAACCCGCTCAACACAATCTTACCGCGTGCGCGACCGCTCTCGATCAATGCATGCGCCTTGCGCAAATTGGCGGCATTAATAACGCCGTGATGTTCGCCAGCGGTGGTTTGCAGGGTTTGGTCATCAATCAGCTGGCTCACACGCTGAAGAATCTCATGCTGACGCTGCATATCGGCGGTATGGAACAGCGAGCGGGTAAACATCAATTCCCAGTGCAGCGAAATCGCTTTGCGCTTCAGCGGTACCGCATCCAGCGTTTCGGGATCGTCGATCAACGCCAGCTTGCCCTGCGGCGTGAGGGCATCAATCAGCTGATCGTAATAGCTGTCGGTGTGCGTCAGCGAGGCGACATAGCGCACCTCTTTATGTCCAATTGCCGCCAGCTGTTCACCCAGCGGTTGAGAATGATCAATCACGTGATGCGCGCCCAGCGAACGTACCCAATCCGCAGTTTCCGGGCGGGATGCGGTGCCGATCACCGTCAATTTGGTTAGCTTGCTGGCAAGCTGCGTCAGCATGGAACCAACGCCGCCGCCTGCGCCAATAATCAGTAGCGCGGCGTTGTCATCGGCCTGCACTTCCAGACGATCAAACAGCAGTTCCCACGCGGTGAGTGAGGTCAGCGGCAGCGCGGCGGCATCGGCGTCATTCAGCGAACGCGGTTTGTGCCCGGCGATGCGTTCATCTACCAGACCATATTCGGCATAGCTGCCGGCGCGAGTAATATCACCGGCGTAAAACACCTCGTCGCCCGGCTGAAACAGCGTAACCTCTGCGCCCACCGCTTCTACCACACCCACCGCATCCCAACCCAGAATGCGCGGCTTAGCGGTTGGCGCACCGGCGCGCACTTTGGTGTCCACCGGATTCACCGCGATGGCGTGAATTTTTACCAGCAGGTCACGCGCGCCCGGCGTTGGCTTATCAACCTCCAGCTCATACAGCGCATTTTCATCGGAAATCGGTAAACCGTTTTGGCTATAAACAATGGCTTTCATCAGGCAGATCCTTATTCATCAGCAGGTTTGGTGAAGTGGATTCAGCATAGCGGGCCGCAGCGCAATGAAAAATGCCAGTTGCAGGTGAACACTTTCACTTTTAGAGTGAAAATCCCCGCTCACTACCACGATGAATAAGAAGATGATCCGACTGGAAGATGTCACTCTGTTTGTGCGTTCCGCCGCACTCGGCAGCTTTTCACGCGCCGCGCGCGAGGTGAATTTGCTGCCTGGACAGGTCAGCGCGGCAATTCAGCGGCTAGAACGGGAACTGGATCGGCGCTTGTTCGCCCGTTCCACCCGCAGCCTGCGCTTAACCGCCGAAGGGGAAAAGTATCTGCCCTACGCGCAGGAGATACTGGCGCTGATGCATGCCGGAGCCGACAGCTTGCAGAGCGATGAAGATGCGCTGAGCGGCGAGCTGAAAATCGCACTGCCGTCAGACATTGGCCGCAATATTCTGCTGCCGCTGATAACCGACTTTTGCCGCGAGCATCCGGCGCTGGCGGTGCGTCTCTCCTTTTCCGATCAAATCAGCGATGTGTTCCGCGATCCGGTGGATATCGCCATTCGCTACGGCAAGCTGGAAGACAGCAGCTACGTGGCGCTACCGCTAGCGGAGGACAATCGCCGCGTGATGGTGGCATCGCCGGATTATCTTGATCGTCACGGTCGCCCGCAGATGCTGGAGGAGATCGCCCAGCATCATCATGGCCTGCTGTTTATTATGGGCGGCCACGTTTACGACAAATGGACATTTCCGCAGGATGGCATGCGCCGCCAGATCACGGTGAAAAGCCGCATGCTATGTGATGACGCCGAAGTGGCGCGGCGCTGGGCCATCGCCGGTATGGGCATCGCCTATAAATCGTGGATTGATGTGTGTGACGATGTGCTGGCCGGCAGGCTGGAGCGCGTGCTGCCGGAGATGCCGGGCGAAAGCACGCCGCTGCACCTTATCTGCCCGCATCGCAAACAGTT
>NZ_DAMBSA010000561.1:0-2312 GCF_032054795.1 Pantoea sp. CTOTU49201 | reverse complement strand
TCCCACTGGCAATCCCAGCCATGCCACCAGCCCGATAAAGAAGCCGCCCAGCGCGCCGCCAAAACAGGCGGTAATAAACGGCTTCAGACGCGGCAACGTGACGCCATAAATCAGCGGTTCGCCGACACCGAGCAAACCTGGCACAATCGCGCCTTTGATCTGTTTACGCAGCTGCGAGTGTTTATCCGCTTTACACCATAACGCCAGCGAGGCACCAACCTGCCCGGCGCCAGCCATCGCCAGAATGGGAAAGAGCGAATTAAAGCCCTGGGTTTCCATCAGCGCGAAATAGACCGGAATAAAACCCTGATGAATGCCAAACATCACCGCGATCAAAAACAGTCCGGCCAAAATAGCGCAACCAAATGGATTGTTATTGAGATGAATAAACAACCATGACATGCCTTTAAACAGTTCACCGCCAATCGGCATAATGACCAGGAAAGTCACCGCGCCGGTAATTAATAACGTCAGCAACGACGTCAGGATCATATCGAGATTATCGGGAATGATTTTTCGCAGCTGTTTCTCAATCCAGGCACCAAATATCGCCGCCAGCAGCACGCCTATAATATTGCCGCGTGGATCGATCACCATGCCGAAGAAATCCTGCATCCCGCTGTAATAGCCAACTTTGGCGTCAGGCACATAACCGAGCACAAACAGCGAGGCGATGATGGCCCCGTTCACGCCGGTCCCGCCAAAGGCTTTCTGCGCGTTGTAGCCGATCAAAATACTCAGGAAGGTGAACAGCCCTTTGCCGAACACCTTCATATACGCCACGGTATCCAGCAGCCAGCGCGCGTGATCGCCCGGCTGATTGAGCTGGAAGATCTGTTCAATCAGCGTGGCGAAACCCAGCAGCAAACCGGCTCCGATGAAACCGGGGATCAGCGGCGTAAAGATGGTGGCAAAGCATGAAAGAAAACGGTGCAGCGCGCTGGTCTGTTTCGCCTTCATCTGCTGTTTTTGCGCGCTGGCGATGGCCTGCAGATCGTTTGGCGTCTGCTGATTGAGCAGCGCCTGCATTTTCTCCGCTGCGGTTTGTGCTTTGCCGGGCCCGAGCACAATTTGCAGCTGCGCATCGCTGTCGATCACACCCAGCACGCCCGGCAGCGTTTTGAGTGTGGCGCTATCCACCTGCGTGGCATCGTTTAGCGTCAGGCGCAGACGCGTCATGCAGTTGCCGCACTGCAGCACATTGCTGGCGCCGCCAACCGCCTGCAGAATATCGCGCACCAAACCTTCGGTAATGGCCGCCATCATTGCGCTCCTGCGTCACGTAAAGCGTTGCGAATAAAGCCCTGATTCTGACTCAGCAGCGATTTCGCTTCATCGGCAGTTAATCCCGCCAGCACCATGACAATCGCAGTTTTACAATGCCCATTACACGCCGCCAGCGCCTGCTGCGCGGTGGCATCGTCACAGTCGGTGGCTTGTTTGACGATGTTCACCTGGCGCTGCACCAGCTTCTGATTAGTGGCTTCCACATCGACCATCAAATTGCCGTAAACCTTGCCGCTGCGAATCATCGCGCCGGTGGTGAGCATATTGAGCACCAGCTTCTGCGCAGTTCCTGCCTTCATGCGCGATGAACCGGTAACCACTTCCGGGCCCACCACCGGCGTTAGCGCCACATCCGCGGCCTGCGACATCGGGCTGTTGGGATTGCAGGTTAACGCCGCAGTATATGCGCCCTGCTGACGCGCATACGCCAGCGCGCCCAGCACATACGGCGTGCGGCCGCTGGCGGCAATCCCGACCAGCACATCATTAGCATTGAACTGGATATCCCGCAGATCCTGCGCACCTTGCTCAACATTGTCTTCGGCGTTTTCCACCGCCTGCAGAATCGCGGTGTGGCCGCCGGCAATCAGCCCAACCACCTGGCTGCGCGGCGTGCCAAAAGTCGGCGGACATTCGCTGGCATCCAGAATTCCCAGACGACCCGACGTGCCCGCGCCGCAATAGATCAAGCGACCGCCTTTGCTGAAGGCTTGGGTGATGGCATCCACCACCTGCGCAATTTGCGGCACGATGGCTTCCACCGCCAGCGCCACTTTTTTGTCTTCATGATTAATCACCCGCAGCATGGCTTCGGTGGACAGCTCATCAATGTTCTGGCTGGCGGGATTACGACCTTCGGTGATCATCTGGCTGAGATCGATCTGCATGCGACACTCCTGTGAGAGAATAATTTATTCGTAAAACTATATATCACACAGAATTGTTAATTCCTCTGCTGCGCGTGATTTTTTTGCTTTTGCCACAGCAGGCATAAAAAAACCCGCCGAAGCGGGTTTCAGTGCGTA
>NZ_DAMBSA010000560.1:0-2313 GCF_032054795.1 Pantoea sp. CTOTU49201 | reverse complement strand
CATATTTTGCAGGCTCCTTAGAAGTGTCATAAATCCCAACAGCTTATAGCAGCTCAATCAGCGTAATAAACATCAACAGCGCTGATGCTGTGCAGCAACGATTTCTGACTGGAAATAGATTAACCTACTATTTCTTCGCTATTTCCACGATTGACGCTATATCCCTATCGCTATTATCCCTGAAATAAAATTATAGATTTCGACGCGTTGCGTCACGCTACCTCAGGGACAATCATGTTACGTATGCCAATCAGGAACGGCCGCTTCGCCTGCTTCCTCAGCGCTATTTTGCTGCTAACGCTACTGGCCAGTTCATCGGTTTATGCTCTTTCAACCGCGTGTTCCGCGTTGAACATGGTTAATCCAGCCACTTTTTCTCGCATGTATGCTGCTGCTGATTTTGATGCAGGAGAGAGTGTCCACATCACGCTCACCGATAACGGACTCGATCCTAAGACGGATCAAACAAAATCTGGCTCGGTGATTATGCGTTCATCCAGTTTAACGCTCTATTCAGAATACAGAACGTTCAGCGGAAGCGCAGGGACCTATACTCTGGATGCCAGCGCCTCTCAAATTACCAGCAACGGGCTGTTCCTTGGCGTTAACAATAATTATGGTTATCTCAATGATATAACCATCTCCTGCTCTGCGGCCGCCACCGTATCTTCTGATGCAACATTGAGCAGTCTTTCGCTGTCAGAAGGCACTTTGACACCCGGCTTTTCCTCTGGCATCACCAACTACAGCACTCGCGTCGCTAATGGTGTGACATCAACAACGGTGACGCCAACCACCAGCAACATAGCTGCCCATGTGCGCGTCAATGGCAACAGCCTCAATTCCGGCAGCGGTTATAGTGTGCCGCTGGTCGTTGGCACGAACAGTATCAACGTTGTGGTCACCGCTGAAGATGGCACCAGTACCGCAAACTATCTCGTGCAAGTAGAACGCCTTGAACCGACGCCGATTGCCGGTTCCAGCAGCCTCAACGTGGCATTTAACAGCAACAACAATCCCATTAGCTTGCCGATCACGGGGGGGACGCCAAACAGCCTGACGATCAGCACTTCACCGGCACACGGCACGCTGTCTGTGGTAGATGTCAGCCACGTGACTTACACACCCGCCGCCAATTACGTCGGCAGCGACAGCTTCACTTACACCTCCAGCAATAGTGCCGGCTCTTCTGCCACCGGCACTATCAGCGTGACCGTCAGCCCCCCCACGCTTGTCATCGCACCAGGCGCGTTGCCAGCAGCCACGCTTAACACGCCTTACAGCCAAACGTTTAGCGCCAGCGGCGGCTCGGGCAATTACAGCTTCAGCATGAGCGGTCTTTCTACTGGTCTAACGCTGTCGCCCGCTGGCGTGTTGTCAGGTATGCCAGCGACCGCCGGGAGTTTCAGCTTCACAGTGATCGTGACGGATACCATCACGAATAGCAGCGCACAGCAGGCCTATACGTTGAATGTGGCGCTCTCTGGACAGCCGCCAGTTGCTAACACGGTGACATCCAATGTCGTTGCCAACAGCGGCGAAAATACCATCGAACCGCTGATTTCCGGCGGCGCAGCAACCAATATTGATATCTTGCAACAACCTGTGCACGGCAGCGCGCGCGTGTTGAATAGCCGTATCCTTTACCAACCGGTGGCCGGTTTTTCCGGCAGCGATAGCTTGATTTACAGCGCCAGTAATAGCTTCGGTACCACGCAGGCAACGGTAACGCTGAATGTCACAGCGGCGGTGATCTCGTTTACGCCAGCTGCGGGGGCTTTACCGCAGGCTGTGGTGGGCAACGCCTATGCGCAAAACTTCAGCGCCACCGGCGGCGTTGCGCCTTACAGTTATCACTTACAGGGTACGATTCCGGGCGGAATGACCTTTACCAACGGCAGCTTAGGCGGCACGCCAGGCACAGTTAGCGATGCCGCATTCACGCTCATCGCCACCGATGCCAACGGCGCGACCGGCCAGGCGGCGTATACGCTAAAGGTCAGCGCGGCGCAGCCGGTTGGCGTTGATCATAAGGCCAGCGTGGTAGCCGGCGGTGTAGTGCGCGTCAGCTTAACCGAGAACGCTCGCGGCGGCCCATTTAGCGCCGCGCGTTTAGTGGCTCAACCCGACAGCGTCTTGGGCAGCGCGTCAATCAGTGCCAGCGACAACGATTATCAGCTGATTTTCCAGGCTGCGCCGCAGGCCAGCGGTTCAGTCGCCTTGCGCTATGTGTTAAACAACGGCAGCACGGAATCCGCAGCGGCTACGGTGACCATCACCATCGCCGGACGACCTTATCCGGCGCAAAACCCC
>NZ_DAMBSA010000559.1:0-2316 GCF_032054795.1 Pantoea sp. CTOTU49201 | reverse complement strand
GTCGCCGCGCGCACCAGCAGGCCATCTTCATACAGCAAACTCACCGCTAAGCCATCCAGCTTGAGTTCGCAGCAATAAGTCAATTCGTCAGTGCTTTTAAGGCGATCCTGCACGCGTTTGTTGAAGGCAAGGAAGCCCGCTTCATCAAAGGTGTTATCCAGCGACAACATCGGCACTTCATGCCGCACTTGCTCAAAAGCCGCCAGCGGTGCTGCGCCCACGCGTTGTGTCGGGGAATCAGGCGTAATCAAATCAGGATGAGCGCTTTCCAGCTTGTGCAGCTGAACCATCAATCGGTCATACTCTGCATCCGGAATCTCCGGCGTATCCATCACGTGGTAGAGATATTCGTGGTGACGTAACGTGGTGCGCAGCGCGGTGATCTGCTCCTGAACCGATTTCATAGTCTCTTATCCGATAAAAAACCCCCGACATGCGGGGGTTGTATTTGTTTTGACTCAGCTAGCGGCGATTAACCGATAACTTCGCGAATACGCGTTTTGTAGGTTTCCAGCTTCTGCGGCGTCATCATGCGACGCTCATCATCCAGCACCACGCCGCCCACATCATCAGCGATACGCTGTGCGGATTGCAGCATCAGCTTGAAGTTCTGGTTCGCATCGCCGTACGACGGCACCATCATAAAGATGGAGATGCCAGGCGTAGAGAAATTCCCCATCTGATCCGGATCGAATGAACCCGGTTTCACCATGTTCGCCAGGCTAAACAGCACCGGACCGCTGCCTGCTGGGCTAAGATGGCGATGGAAAATGTTCATCTCACCAAACTGGAATCCGGCCTGCAGAATGCCCTGCAACAGCGCTTCACCGTTCAGTTCGCCGCCCGCGTGTGCAGCAACATGCAGCACTAACACCGCCTCTTTTTTACTGCCCGGCGCAGCAGCCGCTGGCTGTGGTGCTTCCGGTTGATGTGCGACTGGCGCTTCAGGTTCGAATTCTGGCTCTTCTGCCGCTTGGAACTCTGGCGCAGGCTGCGTTGCGGAAAGCGGTTCGTTATCCAGCAGCGGATCGGCCTGAATCGGTTGTGGTGCAGGCGCTGGCGTTGGCTTCGCCACGGGCGCTTGTGGCGCCACCGGCTTACGCACTTCAGGTTCGTCATCCAGCAGCGGATCGCCCAATAACGGGTCAGCCTGACGTGATGCCGGTTGACGCACAGGTTCAGGCGCACGCGGCGCGCTCGCTGGACGCGCAGTGAATTCGGGTTCTTCATCCGCATCACGATGACGACGTACACGGACTTCGCCGACGCCATCATCTTCTTCGCTCAGCAGATCTTCATCGGCTTCTTCGCGCTGTTTCAGACGTTTGTGCGGGCGATCACGAAACACGGAGGAGCGCTCTTTACGGCTGGTCCACAGTCCATGAAGTAGCAGCGCTATTATGGCGATCGCGCCAACAACGATTAATATCAGACGCAAATCCTGCATCATTGTATTCTCTGTTGTTCCAATACCTTGCCACCACGGCAAACTTTATCCTCTAACTGTATTTGCCCAGCTAAACAAGTGCAAGTCTGTGCAGTATTTTCTGACAAATTAGATAGCTGCCCCACGCTTTTTTGCTGTTTTTTCGCGCAAACCAGGCCTGAAGCCGACAAAAAGCCAGGTTATGATGGTCGCGCCGCTATATTTAGGAGAAAGGCTCGCTATGCCCGCAGGAAATTCGGTCTCAACTTTTAATGGTGTTCACTACTTCGCTGAAGGATGGAAACTGGTGCGCCTGCCCGGAATTCGTCGCTATGTCATCATGCCGCTACTGATCAACATTGTGCTGCTTGGCGGTGCCTTTATCTGGCTGTTTCAGCGTTTGGGACAGTGGATCCCAACGTTAATGTCACATATCCCCGACTGGTTGCAGTGGCTGAGTTATTTGCTGTGGCCGCTATCGGTGATTTCGATTGTGTTGGTGTTCAGTTACTTCTTTTCGACGCTGGCGAATCTGATTGCCGCGCCCTTCTGTGGCTTGCTCGCCGAACAGCTTGAAGGGCGATTGACCGGAACGCCACTGCCCGATAGTGGCTGGATGGCCATGGTTAAAGATGTACCGCGCATCATGAAACGAGAGTTACAGAAGCTCGGCTACTATTTGCCACGTGCGCTTGGTTTGCTGTTGCTGCACTTCATCCCCGGATTTGGACAAACGGTGGCGCCCGTTCTATGGTTTTTATTCAGTGCGTGGATGCTGTCCGTGCAGTATTGCGACTACCCATTTGATAACCACAAAGTGAGTTTCCAGCAGATGCGCCAGGCGTTGCGCCAGCACAAAAGCGCAAATATGCAATTTGGTGCGCTGGTTA